>NZ_JAQMUE010000076.1 GCF_028330985.1 Roseofilum reptotaenium CS-1145
AAAACATGGTGGTAAGATTACCTGTACGTCTCAATTGGGCAAAGGCACTCAGTTGGAGATCTCCATACCCATTGGGAACTAACCCGTTGATTCTAGAGTGTATACCATAGCCCAAAGATGAGATCGCGATCGCAGCTCAGTTGACCATGATCCCTGTGATATAGGCTACCATCATCTGCTCCATCTGGCTTTCAAAGTCGAAATGCAACCTCTCCAGTCCTTCAAACTGTGCCAGCTTGCGCATGGGAGCTGCTGGGTTGGCCATGGGCCAAAGACCCGCAGTCATTACACCAGAGGTAAATGCGATCTGCCCTGCCACATCTTCATCTACACCGGACAGGCAGTCGGCAATCACCTGAGCAATCTCATCCATCTGTGACAGGCTACCGAGCTTAATATCTCGGATTTTTTCCAGATCGACATTGTGCTCAAAAAGTGTTGAAGACAGGCTAAGAAGATCGCACAGAAACGATTGTGTGGCATATTGTTGCGCGATGATTTTAGCAAACTCCCGGGCCGTCAGTGTTCTGCCAGCCGTCGCCTCTTTGAACGCTGTGACAAACGCGCCGGTCTCTTCTGTCATCAGTGTCATCAAGATTTCTTCCCTACTGCCGAAATAGCGGTAGAGGTTGGATTTATTGACCTCAGCGCGGCGACCCAACTCATTCAGCGACCAATTCAGAATGCCATGCTCTGCACAAAGTTCACGGGCCTTGGCCAAAATCCCCGCCCTACGCTCTGCCTTTTGCTCCGTTTGCCTTGCCCGTTTGAACGTCATGATTCACACCTCTTTGCTAATCAAACTCTTTACAGATTAGAGCGTTCTCGATAAACTCAAATTTAAGAGACTAATAGTCTTTAAACAAGAGCCTGATGGTTTTATATTTAGCAAAACACCCGACACCGCTCATTTGAGGATACTATGAAACGCCCCTCTGGAAATCTTTGGATTGATACATTCTTCCCGCGAAAATCGACCAAGATGGTTCCCGATCGAAACCTGACAGGTAAAACCGTTGTCTTCACTGGTGGCACGGATGGTATGGGGCGCATTGCCCTTGAGCGCCTCGCCTCTATGGGAGCGGACATTCACCTAGTAGCGCGAAACCCGCAGAAGATCACGCAGGTTGTTTCGGAAGTCAGGGCCAAGGGATATTCTGGTGCGCTTTCTACTGTCGCGTGCGATCTGAGTGTGCTGGATAATGTGCGTCAGGCTGCGGCAGAGATCCTGAAGAAATGTGAGCAGATCGATCTGCTGATAAACTGTGCTGGCGGCAACATCACAGAGAGACGACTATCCTCCGAGGGCTATGAGCTAAACTTTGTTGTCAATTATCTCAGCCCGTTCCTGCTAACAGAACTTCTTCTGGAGCGGGTGCAATCCACCCCTAAAGCTCGAATCATCAACCTGACCTCAGCGACTCAGCAATATGGCCACCTCGATCTAGAGGATCTCCACCGCGAAAAGAAATGGTCTATTTTCTCGACTTATGCACAAGCAAAGCTCTGTATGATAATGCACGCCGAAGATGTCGCCAAACGCTTGCAAGGTAGTGATGTAACCATCAACTGTCTGAACCCCGGATACATCCAGAGCAATCTGGGTCGGAACCTGAAAGGTTTTGAGCGATTGTTCACCAATCTTTTTGGTCGCCTGGCCGCACCTGTTTGGGTTGGTGGTGAACGCATCGTGGCTGTGGCTCTGGATGAGAGATACGATGGTGTATCCGGAAAATTCATCTATGAAGACACCTTCATGATGCCAAACCCTGAAACCCGTGAAACCGAGAAAGTCCAACAAATCCTGAACCTGTCCTTTGAAATGACAGGTCTCACCCGACCACAGGGGTAGGGCGAACAGATGTCTTTCTTCGATCGCACCCATGCTTGGGTGCGTGGCGAGGGGATCGAGATGGCGGTCCTCTCCGTAGTTGGATTGGCACTAATGCACTAGAACCCGAATGGGAAGCGGTGTTTGAAGCTCATTCCTATGGCTTCCGATCTGGAAGGGGTTGTCATGATGCCATCGAACAATGCTTTTTAAGATTAACAAAAGGCAAGAATCGGTACGGCTATTGTGAAAAGGACTCTTGGGTATTAGATGTTGGTGGCGGTTGGGGCCCTAACCGAACATGTGGGACGACAAGGCATTGAGGTCACCTCTTTAACCATTTCCCAAGAATCAATGTCGTTCTTGACTAACTTGATCGAGCAGTTGCAGTTACCTTGTCAAGTCATCCAGCAGAACTTTTTAGAGTATGAACTGGAGACCGAACAGTGATATGATGCGATCGCTATCCTCGGAGTCATGGAGCATTTACCCGATTACGAAGCCGTTTTAGAGCGATGCTCATAACAGCGAAAACAGCTCTCTATCTCCTACAGAAAATGATAGTCAGAAAACATAGCTGCTTGTCCTTGATAGTTCTGTTGTTGATCTAGAAGATTCCAAATCACTCCATTTTTAATCAAAAAGCGCTTCCCTGTACTTGATATTCGCACTCCACAATAACTCGTTACATACCCTTTAGTAGCCGTTTCAGTGAGTATGCGAGTTCGCTCCTCTTGAGCTATAGATTCCGCCGTATAGCGAGACGGTGTTTGTCTTAACTCATTCCAGCTTAATTCCCATAACTTTAAACTTTGACGATTACCATAATTAAAAATTGGATCGGCTTCCGTACCATGGGAAAGAACAACAAAGGGAGCTTCAAATAACTGTTGTGCCAGGTCTATCGGTGCTTGATTCATATTCAACAAAGGAGAACCGAGCCAGTGCTGATAACTGTTAAGAATCAGTTGAGTCTGATCAATAACGATTTGTTCTTGCCAAGGAAAGTCCATGAAAGCGCTGTTTTTACTTTTATAATAGATTCTATACACTCTACCATCTGGCTCACCCTATGATCAATAAACCCCAGAAAAAACGGATCTTAAAGCAGTTAAGGAAAAAAACAGGCAAAGTCAATTTCATTCAACTGATAGAACATTATCCCCATTGGAGTGATTTATATCATGGGTTGCTATCCATGGATTGGGTGCAGTTTTTTGGGTTGATTTTTATTTTATATTTGATCGCCAATATCCTATTTGCTTTTGCCTATTTAGTCGGAGGCAATGGTATTGCTAATGCCCAACCGGGTTCCTTTGCTGATGCCTTTTTTTTTAGTGTCCAAACCTTGACAACTATTGGTTATGGTGCATTTTATCCAACGACGTTATACACTCATATTATCGTTACCATTGAAGCCTTATTTGGCTTATTAGGATTTGCGGTAGCTACGGGGTTATTGTTTGCCCGATTTTCTAAACCAACCGCACGGGTTTTGTTTAGCGAAGTAGCGGTGATTACCCCTTATAATGGAGTCCCAACTTTAATGTTTCGGATGGCGAATCAACGCAGCCATTGGATTGTAGAAGCACAAGTCAGAGTGAGTGTTTTATTGCCCCAAGAAATAACTCCAGAAGGTCATAGCTTACGGCGAATTGTAGATATTAATTTAGTGAGATCGGAAAATCCGTTCTTGGTACTCAGTTGGATGATTATGCATCCGATTGATGAACACAGCCCATTTTACCATTATGGGTTTACGCCAGAGAAGATTCAGGAGTGGCAACCAGAAGTGATTATTTCCCTCACTGGATTAGATGAAACTGTCTCCCAAAGTATCCATTCCCGTTATTGGTATCATCCCGAGGATATCCGATGTAATGTGGCGTTTGTGAATGTGGTTTCAATGGATAAAAAAGGAACACGCTGTATTGATTATACCCATTTTCATGATGTGGAACCCTTAGGAAATGGGGGCATGGGGGGATAGGGAGATTACTAGACTTCTTGCAGAAGGTGAGGGAATAGGGAATAGGGAATAGGGGTAAGAATGCAGGATTACTCCATTGCCATTTATTTTCTGCACAATTATGCAAGAGGTCTACTGATCGCCCATTATTCATTCATTTCTTTATAGGTGGCAACGGAAGACGGGGAAATACGGTTCAGGTAACGGAAAATCCAATACTTAAAGACGGTATCTAGGATAACGGGAAAGGTGGCGATAAACAGGAAGATAAATTCTCGACTTTCGGGAAGTCCGAAATGCCGGGATAAACCTTCGAGAATGACTTCCCAACCATGGGGAGAGTGGAACCCAACGAACATATCCGTAAAGAGGATAATAATGAAGGCTTTGGCACTATCACTTAAGCCATAAACTAAGTCATCCATGAAGGATTTGAGAACAGTGATTTCTCGCTTGCTGGTATAAATCACCCAGCCAAAAGCAACAAAGGCAAAAAAATCAGAAAAGATGTTTTTCACTGCATCTGAGCTTGCGGTTCTAAACTCTTCTTGAATTTCTTCTGCCTTATGATGCAGTTCTTTTTTAATTTGCTCTGGGCTGAGTTCAGGAAGATCGCCAATGAGCATTTCAAATTTAAGCTTGCTTTCAAATTTCTCTAATTCCATGAAGGCTTCTGCCTCCATATCTTCATTGAGGAAAACTGAAACCTGTTCGCGTTCTTTGAATTTATCAACAATGGGACCGACAATGAAGTTACTGGCAATTTGTTGGGTGAGCAGGGGAATCAGGAAAGCCAGTAAAATAAAGCGCAGGGAAATAATGGTTTTAAATTTTGAAATCCGAAATCGATTCAGTAATTCTTCTTCGGTTTTGGGATCGAGTTCTTTTTGGACTCGTTTGAAGGTTCCTAAAATGGTACGGGGCAGAAAACTGGATTGATCGGAAATGGTTTCAGCGTTGGTGATTTCTTCGACGGTAGGTCTTGGTGGTGGGATGTTTTTGGATGGATTAGGTTTGCGAGATTGGGGGTTGGGTACGGTTAAGGATTGAGATGGATCGACGGGAATAACCGCTTGAGAATTGGAGGGGATTGGGCTATTGTTCCCTTGAGCATTATATCGACTTAAGATTTGATCGATGGTGTTGAGTTTTTCTAGGGTAAGTTGGGAGTCTTCAATGGGATTTTTGTCGAGATTTATGGCGTTAGATTGCCAGAGACTATTAGCTAATTTCCGAGAGGAAGAATTAACGAATAATCGGCTGGTATTGAATTCGGATAAACGAATGCGAGCGGTGTTTAAGTTATTGGCTAATTCGCGCTTAAAATAGGACTGAACTGTGTTATTATATTGTTGGGAATCAATAACAATCTTCTGTCCCCCAAAGTATTCCTCTTCGATCGCCTGAATTTTCAGCACAGCTTCGTAGGCATCATCTAAGGCGCGATCGGGGGTTTGCCAGAACCAGCGGTTGAGAAAGCGAAAGGAAGATTGGAATTTTTGCCAGGGAGAGCCTTTAGCCATGTTATTCCAGAAAACGAGCGAGCAAATAGACTTCAATGACCAGCGCCTGGCGCTATGAATGGTATCTTATCAAATGTCTTCTGAGTCGTGTAGCGTGTCTTTAGATTCTCTTTGGATAGTGGGCCCGTCCCGCAGTGGTAAAACCCGTCGTCTGGTTGAGTATATCGGTGAGCAAGTCTGGCCGCAACTCGATTCTGACTCGACGGCCAACCGGATGATTTTGGTGTTTGCGGCAACGGGGGATAATCGTTTAGATTTGGACGATCGCCTCACCCGCTTAGACCCCCCTAGAGGTGGACTGTTAAGCCAAACCACCACCCCCCTAGGGTTCTGCCTCAATCAAGTGAGCTTATTTTGGCCCCAATTAATGCAGCAATTGGAGATAGAATCCCAATTCCCAATGCGCCTGCGTCCAGAAACGGAGCAAGAATGGGCAAGTATTCTCTGGCAAGACGATTTAGACAGTGGAGCCTTAAGTTTAGAAGGGGTATCCCCCGTGCGCTTGGTGCGGCAACTGTTGGATACTTGGGCCCTAGCGGCTGCCAGTGGTGTGGCGATCGCCGATATTCCCCTGATTCTCGAACAAGGAGAACTGGGAAGCCTGGCCAAAAGTCCCGATATTTGGCACAATATTGGCGTTGCCCTGGAGCAGTGGCGCACTTGGTGTTTAACCCATGGCTTTCTCACCTACGGACTGGCGCTCGATCTGTATGGACAACATCTGATTGGCGATCGCCATTACCAAACCTATCTCCTTCAACGCTATCAGAGTCTGTGCGCCGATGATGTCGATGAATATCCCGCCATCATGCGCTATCTATTTGAGCTATTTCTAGATCGAGACCGCACCAGTTTATTCACCTACAACCCAGATGGCGGTATTCGCGTCGGTCTCAATGCCGACCCCCAGTACATCGCCCAAATTGCCCGACGCTGCCACATTGAAGCTCTCGGAAATCGCCCTAACCTAGGACTGGCAGGAACACTCGACCTGGACGAAATCGAACAAGTCATTAACCCGCTATTTGCTGAACCTGTTCAGCTTCCTCCAGAACAGATCCAATCTCTCTCTACCATCTCGCGATCGCAACTTTTACGGGAAACGGCCGAAACCATCATTGATGCCATTCACAACCAGCACATCCCCCCCCAAGACATCGCCATCATCGCCCCAGGATTAGATGATATTGCCCGCTATACCCTAATTCACATCCTCAACCAAGCCGATATTTCCCTGCGTCCGCTTAACGAACAGCGCCCCCTGATCGCCTCCCCCCTGATCCGCGCTCTGCTCACCCTACTGACCTTGGTGTATCCAGGCTTGGGGCGACTGGTAAACCGAGAGGCGATCGCTGAAATGCTCATCTTTCTCAGCCATCCCCTGCTCGGAACCGCCCAACCCAACCAACCTCCTCCCTACTGGATCGACCCCGTGCGAGCCGGTCTGATCGCCGATCACTGCTACGTTCCCGATCCCGATCATCCCCACCTGCTCGACATCCAAGTTTTTGACCGATGGGATCGTCTAGGCTATCGTCCCAGCACCGCCTACAACCAAATCCGAACCTGGATCGAAACCCAAAAAGAAGGACGCTCCCAACGCCTGCTGACCACTCCCCTGATTTTCCTCGATCGCGCCATTACCCGGTTTTTCCTCAAGCATACCCTGCCCTACGACCAATTGGCCGCTATCCGCGAACTGATGGAAACCGCCCATCATTACTGGCAGATCCATCATCGCTTGCATCCCAACCACTCTCCCCTAGCACAATTTATCCAACTGCTGCGCCAAGGGGCGATCGCTGCGAACCCCTACCCTGTCAGACCCACCGGCCCCAAAGCCAACAGCGTCACCCTAGCCACCATTTTCCAATACCGTTCCAGTCGCTACACTCACCGATGGCACTTTTGGCTTGATGCCAGCTCTCCCCTCTGGCTTAAAGGTGGAGCCGCTAATTTATGGGCCGCTCCCCTCTTTTTGCAGCACCGTTTAGGCCAACCTTGGACAGTCGAACATACCCAAGAAGCGGATGAAGAACGACTCAGACGCATCCTACTCGATTTACTCACTCGCGTGGAAGAGCGTCTGTATCTATGCCATAGCGATCTAGCCGTCAATGGTACAGAACAAACAGGGCCCTTGTTTGCTTTAGTGAGCGCCAGCCATGAGTTGAACGATCATGAATCCAATCAATTCTGACGATCGCTTCAGCACAACGACTGAGGGGAGTATATGGCAGCAAGCCTTAACCCTACTCTAGTAGAACTCAAGCAGTATAGCGCTTCGCGCTAGGCAATAGGCTTGCTTTGCAATAGCTTGTATGGCTTAGGTTCTAAGGCTTCAAGCTGTACCTCATAGAAGAGAGAAACGCTATAGATCCAGTCTCTCCCTGTGGGCGATCGCCAAGCTTTTTTCGGCTCCCGGATATGTTGAGGGTTCAATATACATTTAACCCAAGGGTATACTAGAAGAGGTAAAATATAGAGTAACCAAATACGGGAACAGTATTCAGGTAGAAAACGATGGTACAAGAATTGCTTTCTCAATCGCAAATTGACGCTCGACTCTACCCAGAAAGTGATGGCAAACCAATGGCCGATAATACAGTTCAATTTCGTTTAATTACCACCATTGTAGGAGGATTGTCGGCTCTGTTTCAAGAGCGAGACGATGTATTTGTTGTTGGGGATTTGTTGTGGTATCCCAGAAAGGCGGGAACGTTAACGGTAGTCGAACAAAGTTTACCGTTCAGCCAAGCCCCGGATATCATGGTGGTTTTCGGAGTAGAGAACAAAGATAGAGGTTCTTATAAGCAATGGGAAGAAGGAAATATAGTGCCTCAAGTGGCGATGGAGATCGTATCGCCGAGTAATAGTAAAGGAGAAATGGAGGATAAGTTTCGGTTTTACGATTACTATGGCGTGGAAGAATATTATGTCTATAATCCGCAACGGAATCAACTGCAAGGATGGTTGAGACGTGGGGGTTTCTTAACAGAAATTCCTCAAATGGAGGGTTGGACAAGCCCTTTATTGGGAGTGAGTTTTAGTACCTTGTCGCCAGAGTTGCAGGTGTTTGCGCCGAGTGGAGAGGTGTTTGGAACTTATGAGGAGATGGTGGTTGAGCGCGATCGCCAACGAGAAAGAGCAGATGGTGCGGAATTGGAGCGCGATCGCCAACGTCAGGAAACGGAACGCCAACAGCAAAGAGCAGATAGTGCGGAATCCGATCTACAACAGCTACGGGAGAAACTGCGACAGTTGAATATCGATCCCGATTCTCTGTTGTAGTTGGTGGGAGCGATCGCCTCTTGGTAGAGCGACCCATCTCCATCTTCTGCCAGAAACGCCATATAATGAACAGAGAAAATGAACTGAGGGGAGTATATGGCAGGAAACCTTAACCCTACTCTAGTAGAACTCAAGCAGCAGATCCAGTATCTCCCTGTGGGAGATCGCCAAGCTTTACTGGAATGGCTGATTGAATTGTCACAAGAAGCTCCTCGTAATTCTACAGCACAGAAGAGAAAAATTAATCGGGCAGCCGTACATCAAATCTGCGATCGCATCAGAAGTTTACCCGTTCGCGATGGGCGATCGGCGGAGGAAATCGTCGGCTACAATCATTGGGGAGGACTAGATTAGTGGTTATCGATCCCTCTGCTATCTTAGCCATTATGTATGCCGAACCCGAAGAGTCAACATTCCTAGACCTAATTGCCAGTAACGAAATTTGTCTGCTTTCGGCTCCCGGATATGTTGAGCTTTCAATTGTCTTAGGGACGCGATATGGTGAAGAAGGTAGAGAATATTTGGACAGATTACTCCAAGAATTAAAGTGCGATCGCACCACTTAGACTACTCTAGAATAAGACGCGATCGCCAACGTCAGGAAACGGAACGCCAGCAGGAACGAGCTGAAAGTGCAGAATCCGATCTACAACAGCTACGGGAGAAATTGCGACAGTTGAATATCGATCCGGATTCTTTGTTGTAGTTGGTGGGAGCGATCGCAACAGTTAGGCTACTCTAGAATAGGACGCGATCGCATCTAGTATGGTATCTTAGAATCAGAGCGCAATCGCCCACATTTTTCTCTTCTGATTACAGAATAAAACTATGTCTGACCAAATAAAAGAAATTGATTTTGATTCGGCCCATCAAAGAAAAATGAAAATTGTCCAATCTTTAATCGAACGTGATGATATTAGAAGAGATGCACGAGAATCCTTTAAGAAAGCCTATCCTAATGCACCTGAATGTATGACAGAGGTGGCAATTTTTCATGTATATGTAGATGGTATTGGTGCCACACTAGACTGGTTAGTTGCAATTGAAAATTTCCTAAGAAACCCAGACAATCTTATCCCTCATAGTAAAAGTAGTCATTTACTTTATCATATTTATAACTGGCATCAATTCCTAGCATTATTACCAGAAGGATATCCAAAAATAGTTGAATTGGTTGAAGACATAAAAGCATATATTAATGATGATGAAATTGATGTAGCATTAGATTCAATTGAAGAATTGGAAGATGTCTTACAGGCAAGACTTGATAACCCTGATTTTTAGACACCATAGTGAAGTTTGTGTGAATTCGATATCGGCTAAAAGTATCATTTTCTATCAGCTGTAAAATACATTTAATCTAAACTTAATCTCACTTCGAGTTAAGATCGTTTTAGAGATAATCTCAGGATAGAATCGGGGTTTCAGGCTAGGATAAAATGAGGGTTTTAGCCTAGCCTGAACTCACGTTAATTTGGCGGCGGAATGAAATCAGGCTTTGGCTGTTGCATTTTTTGTGCAGCTTCAACCAACCTTTTCTCTATATCTAATAACTTTTCTTCTGTTATTCCTCTGCTTTCAAACTCTCGAAGAGCTTGCTTTCGTGAAGCTGTGCTGCCTTTTTTTCCTTTAAGTGCTTTGTTGGCGTTACCAGCAAAACCTTTAATTTCTCCCCACCAATGATTGTCATTATATGTGCCTGGGTCGGGGTCTTCATCAGGAGGAATTCCTCCTACGTTTTCCAAACGAAGCAAGCGAGCCAGATGTTCGGCCAGTTTCTCTGTCTGTGATACCAGCTCTTTCCCTTTAATCTTAAGAATTAAATTATCTACAATATTGTTAATCTTAATTAAAGTTTTAACTACTCTAATTGAATTAATAAAATTCAGATTGGATTGTAGTTTTTCTACAGCGGAGAACTCTAGCAATGAAGCCATTAACCCACTAGGATCGGTATAACTAACTGGATTCCCATTCCCATACAAATACTTATTGAGCGTAATCGGTTCCTCTAAACGTCCCTCCCAAGTATCCCGTCTAGTAAACCGTCCCGTCGTCGGATCATAATACCGTTGCCTTAAATAATACTGCCCCAGCTCCTCATCAAACTGCTCCCCAGCAAACAGATAATCATTCTCACTACTGCCAACCCTATCCACCAAATTGCCATAAACATCATACCAATACGCATCCGTCACCTCACCACTACCATCAGTCAACCCTCGCGTACTACCCAACCCATCCACAAAATAGAACGAATCCACCCCATTCCTATCCTGAGAAATCAGATCCAAACCATAGACATAACTCGCCACTTCCTCCCCATCAACAAACTCAGCCAACACTTGATCGTAAGGACGATTCTTATCCAATAAAAAGCTCGTCTTCTCTCCACCTACCGTCTGAGAAACGCGAATATTATCATCATCGTACTCAAACTCAACAATCTCCCCATTCTCCTCAACCGCAATCAACCGATTTCGGTCATCCCAAATATAATTAACCGTCTCATTTCCTTCCGTGCGAGAAAGTAAATTGCCATTATCATCATACTTATACTCAACAACAACCTCACTACCTTGCTTCTCCTGAATCAACCGGTCATTATCATCATAAACATAACTAATCTCTCCAGCAGAAATCCGATTTCCCACCTCATCATAACGATAAGTAATCGTCTCCCCACCTAATACTGCCGCTTCAATCAACCGATACAGTTCATCATACTCATACTCCACAGTCCTCTCGCTCAAACTACCATCCGGTTGCCGCACTTTCTCCGTCACTTGCGTGCGATGTCCCGCTTCATTCAACTCATACTTGAACTCGGATAACAGCGCATCATCACTATCAACAACCCGAACATTTGTTAAGCGATACAACTCATCATACTCGCGCGTTTCCACCGTACCATTCGGGAAGATAGTCTCGATTAAATTCCCCACTTCATCGTAGCGATAACTCGTCTCTTCCGTTCCCTCAACAACCTTCTGCAAGCGATTCCAGCTATCATATTCGTATTCGACAACACTCGCAGGCGTTTCTACTTTAATAATATTGCCAATATCGTCATACTCATAAGAAATAACCTTACCATCAGGATCTTTGCGCCAGAGCAAATATCCCAACTCATCATACTCAAACTCTGTCGTTCCTCGACTATCTTTTATCGTCGCAACTTGTCCCTCTTCCGTATAAGTATATTCGACATCAATATCATCTTCTAAATCCTTTTTCTCTAACCGATTCTCTGCGTCATACTCGTACTGAGTCGTTTCGCCATTAAAGTCGGTATAACTAGCAATATTGCCCAACTCATTATAAGTCGTACTGGCGCGCTCTCCTCCAGGTAATACTACGGCAACCCTGCGTCCGGCATCGTCATACTCGTATTGGGTGACTCTACCTTTAGCATCGGTTGCTGCTACGAGTTGTCCGAGTTCGTTATAGTCGTAGCGCGTGCCGATTTCGGTCTCGGATACCTTCTGCACTACTGCCGAAAGACGACCGAGTTTATCGTATTCATACTCGGTAATTATCCCTTCTTGGTCGATACTTTGCGTGCGCCTGCCGAGACTGTCAAACGTCGTCTGATTAGAACTCTCATCCTCAAAGATAACTTCAATGGCGCGCCCTAATTTATCGTATTTATATTCTACTGTATTCCCCAAGGCATCGGTTTCTTTTATTCGCCGTCCGGCACTGTCGTATTCATAGCTGACGCTGCTGGAATTTCCCTCAACTTCGGGATAAGTAACCTTGATTAATTGTCCCAGTGGATTATATTCGTATTGCGTCCTGTTTCCTAATTCGTCAATGTCGGCTAAAACTCGACCATCTTTACTGTACTCGGTGCTCGTGCGCGGTGCATCTAAACCCACTACGCGCAACGGCATTTCTACGGGATAGAGAACTTTAGTCCAATCTATAGCATCTAAGGTATATTCTTGAGGTTGATACCCATCAGCTAACTCCATCTCGTCTAAGAAGATATCTAACTCTACGGTATCTCCATAAACGGTTTCCACCAACTGTCCGGCGACATCATAGAGATAATGAGTAATAACGCCAGACTCATCAATGGAGGCGCGCTCTCTTCCTCCTTTATCGTAAAGGGTGACATACTCTACCTCTCCTCGATAGAGACGGGCGACTAACTGTCCTTTGTTATCGTAAACCGACTCGCTGACATTACCCAGAGCATCGGTTACCTTAATCTGATTGCCATTAGCATCATATTCATAAGTGGTAGTGGCATTGTCTGGATTCGCGACATCATTGGGGTCAATGCGCTCTGGGTCGGTGTAGAATAGGATTCTACCTTCGCTGTCATAGTGCCAATAGGAGATAATATCCTTCTTGCTACCATCGGCTTGGGTGACATCCTTGCGTCGCTCTAGGGTGCGGTTGCCATAACTGTCGTATTCGTATTCGGTGACATTCCCTTGAGCATCGATAACCTGGGTGACATTCCCGCGCCAATCGTAATAAAAGCGAGTGGTATTTCCTATCGCGCTCGAATTTCACTTCTACTCCTGTAGAACATAAATTTCGGATATTTCATCCCATTTTAGATGAGTAAAGTTTTCCCGTATCCATGCTTGAAGAGATTCTGGATTGTCACGCCAACTCAAATTTTTAGGCAATGGTAAAAGATTGGGTATAACTCCAATTAAGTGATTTGCTGGATATTTTTTATGTGGAACATGATCTAAGATATCCTCTACTACATCCAATCGACCAAATGCAAAAAGTCCAATGCTACAAATAAAAATACCAAGACTATCTTGCTCTTGCCCTAATTCATTGTATTTCTGCTTGAATTCATTATATATTTGCTCTAAAAACTCATAGAAAGCTTTTTCGGAATCAAACTGTCGGCTTTTGATACCCTCCAAAGAGCGAATAGATTGACGATAATTATTAGCTGTTGACATAATATTTTACTTAATGATTACCGATATCCAATCTGAATCTGCCCTTGTATTTCTCGAATAGGAGCAAGTTCTTTTGCTGGGATGACTTGAACAATATTACTATTGGGAATTTGGTGAAGAACAATATATTCTTCTTCAAATCTCAAAATATCCCAAGGCTCTTGTACGCGAATCGGAACTTCCCGAGGTAGTCGAAGAACCATTGTAACCCCATCATCAGATTTAGCGAATGCAGTTGCAACTCCTGGAATAGCAGAAGTGGGAATACCGGCAGCTCCTAAGCGTTGACCGTTTAAATGTTGAAACCCTTCAGGTAGACCAGCATAGCCAGGAACCGGTCCATCATACCACACCCCTGTAAAATCAGCAATCTGTGCATTTGTCAATCCTTCAGCTTGCATTCTTCTTACAAGTGCACGGGATGCTTCAAGACCTTCTTCACGTGCAATAGGACTCAAAATTCTGTTTCCTAACCTTCCTTGACCACGATAGAGAATCATATAATCCCTTAAATCAGCCCACCACCTTGCTTTTTGAGTTATCCAAGGTTCTGCATTTTGTATCTGTTGTCGATAAGCTATAAATTCCTCCTGTCTAAGTCCTTCTTCTGTTATTTTCCTTGCTAAATCACGACTTCCAGCCAGGTCAGCACCAATAATACCTCGGGTTGCAATCCAGTCTAAACCCAATCCACTTGCATAAGTCAACACAGGTAAATAGGCTAATAAATCCCAAGCTGTTCCCGTACCTTCTTGGAATTTCTTCGTACTTAAGAAAGAAGCTAATCCTGACCCAAATAAATCATAACCTAATAGTGCTTTCTGTCCCCATGTTGTCCCTCCAAATACTGTTGGTGCACCTAAACCAGCACTAAATCCTGTAATCCCCCCTGTAAACCGACCCAAACTAAAAAATAATCCTCTATGATTCCTGGTTGCAGCCTCCCCGTGTAATTTTTCCCGAAGTTTCGTACTACCAGTAAAAGTGACA
Source organism: Roseofilum reptotaenium CS-1145 (assembly GCF_028330985.1). NCBI lineage: Bacteria > Bacillati > Cyanobacteriota > Cyanophyceae > Desertifilales > Desertifilaceae > Roseofilum > Roseofilum reptotaenium. The sequence continues at coordinate 14,542 of NZ_JAQMUE010000076.1, forward strand.
ATATCAGCAAAACCTGCTAAAAATTGGTCGTATATAGCAGCCGCATTAGATGCACTACCCCCATAAGCTAGACTTCCAATTGCAGTACTTGTAGTCCAACTTAGTCCTGAAAGGATAGCTGAAATTCCAACAACGGCAGCAAATTCTTGAAGATTCGTTAAATACCCAGTCGGATCAGTATTAACCACAGGATTAGCATGAGCATACTGATACTTATGCAAACTCATGGGGTCATTCAACGAACCCTGATAAGCATCCCGTGAAATAAAACGCCCTAAAGTCGGGTCATAATACCTCGCTCTGAGATAATCCAACCCCGTCAAACTATCCCGTTGCTCTCCAGCAAACAAATAGGGATTCTCAGAACCATCTCCTGCAATTAAATTGCCATAAGCATCGTAATTGTAACTCTCGCTTACCCCTCCCAAAGCATCCGTCAGCAAACGAGTCGAACCCAACCCATCCTTGTGATAAAACTGTCCGTTGCGACTAATTAAATCCTCTCCATAAGTATAAGCCGCCTGCAAATTCCCCCATGCGTCATACTCCTCCAAAACCTGCGCATAAGGTTGCAACTCATCAATCAAATAATGGGTCTCGACTCCATCAACTGTCTTGCCAACTCTTATCCCATTCTCGTTATACTCGTACTCAATCTCCGTCCTCTCATTCCCCTCAACTATCTCCACGCCAACCAAACGATTTTCCCCATCATTCTCCCAATCATAAGTAATCGTCTTATCGCCAGTCTTGCGCGTCTTCAAACTGCCATTATCATCATAAGTATACAGCGTCTCCACTCCAGCAAACGTCGAACTCACCAACTGATTCAAGTGATTATAAACAAAATCCGTATCTGTTGTTTTTAAAGATTGTTTAAATCTATAGGAAACACCAGATGTTCACCTTGGTAAAAAGCGAAAATAATTTCGCCAAACTTCCAACTCCTTTTAAGGCTTTGAGTCGTTATATCTTCTAACTCCCCAGGAATTGATGCTCCTATACCTTCAAATTTAATTTGATATTCTCTTTCTTCATTATCCACTAAACAAGTAACTTTAAATATATTTGACTCATCAATTTTTTCAATATTTACAATAGAAAGATTGTTTTTCATTAGTCTTGCCTTCATATAGTATACTATACTAGTATAGCATTATTCAAATAAAATTTAGTTTAGTTTCTGTAAACCACCAATCCAGTCCATATATTGCTAAAATCCTCCCAGTCTACACTATATTGTGTGCCTTTTCCTATATATTTATAAATCTCACTTAATCCCCAAGGATCTCTGATTTTTAGTTTTCCTGCTTCATTGAAGCCATCAATTATTATCCAATGCCGATTGAAATTTTCACCAATTTGAGCTATCCAAGGACCTGTTTCATTAAGCATATTTATAGCACGTTTAGATAACTGGGGAACTTGTTGACCATACCACACTTTAGATGTATCATTAGTTACCATATTAAGTCCTTTACTAAGTTCCTTAGCATTGACAAATTCATCCCCTGCGGCTCGTGCTATTGCACTTGGACTAACATCAATTCCCATATCTTGTAGTATTTGTGCTCCACAAGTAACCCCACATGATTGATTAGTAGGTTGTTGAATTATTGATAGACTTTCTATTTCATCAAAAATCGGAACTTTTTTACCAATACCAGCTCCTCCACGCGTCCGATTTCCTAATCTCCGAATCATACCTTTGACTCCTGAAATCATATAAGGAGCTAGAACAGGAGCTAAAGAGAAAAAAGCATTAAATGAAAGTTCAAGAAAGAAATCTCCAATTTTATAATCGCCTTTTCCTTGTGAATATCCAAGAGTAGCAGAAACCAAATAACTATAACTATCGAACTGTATCGATGCCAGAGTATTACGAATCTGCCGTGCAGCAGCAACTTCTCCCAAAGAAAACAACCCAGTAGGATCGATATTATTAACCGGATTAGCATGAGCATAAAGATACTTATGCAGCGTCATTGGTTCATTTAATCGTCCTTCATAAGTATCGCGTCTGGTAAATCTACCGACTTTTGGATCGTAATATCGCTGTCTTAAATAATATTGCTCTACATTCGGATCGTACTGTTCTCCTGCAAATCGATAAAGATTGAGAGTCTCTCCAGTAGAATCAATGAGATTTCCATAAGCATCATAGACGTAACTATCGGTGAGAGCGCTACTTGCATTGCTCAGAGCTATCGTACTTCCTAAACCATCGACATGATAGAAATAACTGTCTTCTCCTTGTGCCTGAGAAATTAAGTCTAGTCCATATACATAGCTAGATTTGAGTTCTCCTTGTTGATATTCTTCGATAACTTGACTGTAAGGACGGTTGCTATCTATTAAATAGTTAGTCTGGACTCCATTCACAGTTGAGCTAACGCGAATATTTTTGTCATTATAACCGTAGCTGATACTATCTCCATTCGGGGTTTGGACTCCAATCAAACGATTCTCATCATCCCAGGTGTAAATAGTTTTATCCGTACCGTTCTCTAGGCGAGAAATTAAATTACCGTTGTTATCGTACTTGTAAGTAGTAACTCTATTTCCTTGTGTTTCACTGATGAGAAGATTGTTCTCATACTGATAAGTAGTTAATCCTTCGAGAGAGTCTTCTTTTCTTAATCGATTCCCTACCTCATCATACACATAAGAAATCGTCCGCTCTCCCTCAATTGGATGAGTAATCTTCTCCTCAATGACCCGATTCAACTCATCATACTTATACTCAACCACCCTCCCCTCATGGTCGGTTACTTTCTCGCGATTTCCGACATCATCCACCTCATAATCAAAACTCGCCAATACCTCTAAGGTTTCCCCGGTATTCGAGTCAACCTTCACCGTCTCAATCACATCAATGCGTCCCAAGGCATCATAAACAATTATTTCCGCCGTATCGTTAGGAAAGATAGTCTTCACTAACTCGCCATTTAAGTACTCGTAAACCGTCGTCCCTTCATCGGTGGTAACTGAGGCGAGATTACCCTCTTCATCATAACCGTAACCTATCTCCCGACTAGGAGTTTTCACGCCAGTTAAATACCCTTCTTCATAGGTATATTCTAAACTCGCACCACTCTCTAAATACGGTCCTTCTGGATCTGTTCTCGAAATCAGTTGTCCCAATTCATCATACTGATAAACCGTCGTTCCGCGCTCGCTAGTAATAGTCTCCGTGCGCGTCGTTTCATCATAGCCATAACTAACCGAAGTTCCAGAAGCAAGCAACTCTTTGTGCTGCAAGCTGCCACTCTCGTCATAAACATACTTAATCGCGTCGCCATTAAAATCGGTAACCGTAACCGAATTCTCCTCATCGTTATAGGCAGTCGTAGAACGCTTGCCATTGTCTAAAATAACCGCAGTTAACCGATTCTGCTCGTCATTATATTCATACTTCGTCACTTGACCCAGAGCATCGGTCACTTGCGTCAGTTGTCCGTTTTCATCGTACTTGTATGCGGTTTTTCCTTGCCGAGGGTCGATAATGGCTTTGAGCTGTCCGCTCTGATGATATTCATAGCGAATTACTTTATTATTCGGGTCGGTAAAGGCAATGACTCGACCCTTATCATCGTAAGTATTGCTCCAACTTGTGCCTTCTGCATAATAGGTTTCTGTGCGCCGATTTCCTGCTGTGTCGTAGGTATAGCGCACCCAGTTATTCTCGTCGGATTTAACTTCAATTTGCCTGCCGATGGCATCGTATTTATATTCGGTTCTGTTATTGTTGCTGTCAATTTCGGCTTTAACTCTACCGTCTTGAGTATATTCGGTGCGGCTATAGGTGCGAGTGTTCAAATAGGCGGGTGTTTCTAGGGGAAATACTACTTCGGTCCAGTCGATGGTTTCTGCGGTTTCATTGGGTGCAATAACGGCGAGCAGTTGTTCGATTTGGTTGTCAGAATTATCAGGATAAAGGGTTTTTGTTAGTCGTCCGGCTACGTCGTATTCGTAGTAGGTAATGCTGCCCTCGGCGCTAATACTGGCGCGCTCTCTTCCTCCTTTGTCGTAGAGGGTGACGGTTTTGGAGTTATCGTCATAAAGGGTTTCTACGAGTTGACCTTTTTTGTCGTAGCGATATTCGGTGGTAATGCCGTTGGATAGGGTGGCGATTTGATTGCCATTGGCATCGTATTGGTATTCAATGGAGTTATCCCCTTGGGTTTGTTTGGTCATGCGACCTTGGTCGTCGTATTCCCATTCGGTGATAATAGTTTGCTGGCCTTCTGGGGTTTGAATGGTGAGGGTTTCTTTGGTTTGTAAACCGTTGCCGTTGTATTCGTATTCTCCTTTATTTCCTAGGTCGTCTACGATGCTGGTTCCTCGACCATTGATCGTATAGTCAAAGTTGATGGTGTTGGTCCCCGTTTTTAGGGTTAAAAGATTACCGCGCGCATCATAACTGTACTCAGTGGTATTCCCCAGAGCATCCGTACTCGACAATAAATTACCGGGATAATCATACTCGTACTTAGTCGTATTCCCCAGAGCATCCGTCTCGCTCAACAGGCGCTTCTTCCTATCGCTCGTGTAAAGAGTGACATTCCCCAAGGGGTCGGTTTCCTTAGACAAATTGCCCCAATGGTCGTACTCGTAGCTTGTTGTCCATCCTTCTGCCCCACTTTCTGCGGTATAAACTGTCTCGCTTATTACCTTATCGCGTGCGTAAGTGCGCTCTATCTTCAGTCCCGACGGTTGAATCTCCTGGGTAATATTGCCATTCTGGTCGTAAGCATAAAAAGTCTCTTTTCCGTACAAGTCCTTAACGACTTGAGTTTGACCTTCTGTATCGTAAACTAACTCAACGGCTTCTCCATTCACGTCTATTGTCCTGGATAAGCGACCGTCTTCTCCATATTCTACCCGTATCCCTTCTCTTCCCAAGGGGTCTTCTATGCGGGTGAGATAGTGCGCGCGTTGTTCGTTTTCGTAGTAATATTTAGTCTCGTTTCCTTCGCGATCTACAACGCTAACTAGGTCTCCATTTTCGTCGTAGTTGTAACGGATTTCTTCTCCTGCGGGGTCGATGACTTTAGCGATTCTGCCTTGACTATCGCGCTCGAATTTAACCTCTACTCCGGTAGAACTGACGATACCGGCATCGGAGTAGTTGAGGGTGTTGCCATTTAAGTCTTTAACCTGCAATAAGTCTCCAGAGCGCGCATCTATCTCATACTCTATCCCTTCGGCAGTCGTGAGAGTATAGCGTCCGCCAAACAAATAGTGAGAGGGATTATAGCCCAACCCATTGGGGGAAATATATTCTCCAGTGTTTTTACGCAAGACAGAAGTCTCTTTGACACTCAAAGTCAACCCGCTACCTTCTTCAGAGACAAACTTGGGCACATAGAATAGGGCGCTTTGGGGCCAAGGGGCACCCATGCGTAAGGCGGTATTGACATCCGGATGAATCTCTGGAGCGAAGGTAAAGGTCTCGCGCTTACCTCCCGGTAGGGTAATGTATACTTTGTCTCCCTCTTGGAATCCGTTGGGGCGACCCAGTAGCTCCTGCTCTGGCGATGGAGGGGCCACGCTTGTTTGCAGGTTGGTGTCTCTAAATTCGAGTCTCCATCCCTGACCGAAATTCTCTTGCTCGTGGGCGTACAGGCTATCATAGGTGCGGGTAACGCTGATGGGGATTCCCGTAACTGGAATCTCCAAGTCGGTGAACGAGAGTTGGAAGTTGCCCAGTTTTAATCCCGAGGAAACCTCGACTTCTGTCTGAGTGTAGGACTCGAAATTGTTGTGGTCAATCGCACTGACGCGCAGAGTATAGGCACCATTAGCCAGGAGCGTGGGGTCGAAGGTTCCCAGAACTCCATTTTCGACTTCTCCTTGTTGCTCGAAGAGGGTGATAAAGTTATCTGTTCCTACGGGCGCTACTTCTACTTTATAGGATTGTAATCCTTTCTCTGCTGTTATCTCTCCCAACAGTTCCGTGGCTTCAGAAATCTCTCCTTCAGGTAAATTGAGATTAAAGTCAATCACCTCATCTCCAGGAAAGGGAGCAACCGTAAATTCAAAGGTTTCCGTGGTTTCGTTCCCCGCCTTATCGAGTACGGTGGCTCCAATCTGGTACACTCCAGGAGCAGCAAACGTCCATTGCGCGGTTCCCCAAGCATCTAAAGGAACGGGAGTACCATTAATCGTTAAGCCTTTCTCTGCTATGCCTAGATTATCGCTTCCTTGCACAGCAAAGAGGACTTCTTGGTTGGGATAGGCAAAGTCAAAGCTTTGGAATAGACTAACTTGAGGGTTTTCCTCATCTAGACTCACCTGTAGAGGTATCGATTGCGTTACGGTTGCGCCATATTCGTCGGTGACTGTAGCTTCAATAGAGTCATAAGTCCCTTCTCGAGCATCCCAAATGATACGACCTTGCCCATCAATCGTCATGCCTTCTGGAGCTTGGCTTAACTGGTAGCTTAAGTTGTCGCCATCGGGGTCTATAGCTCGGAGATTATAGCGGAAAGTTTGACTCTCAAACAGTTCAGTATTGGGCGCAGATAAGATAACGGGCGCGCTATTGTTTCGCACATTAAGATAGAATCCTTGTCCCCCTCGCAACCCTTGACTATCAACGGCTGCTACTTGGACTAAATGAGGCCCCGCCTGTGATGCTGAAGGAGTCCATTGTAAGAGTCCCGTTTGCGGGTCGAGGATAAGATTTTCTGGACTAGAGAGCAACTGATAGGTGAGGTTTTCTCCCTCTTCCGGGTCAACGGCGCTGAGTTGATAGGTATATTCTTGACCCGGCGCACTGCCGTAACTTAATGGAGTAGAAGTTATCGTCGGAGCTAGATTCCGGGCGTTTGCCCCCACTTCTAGGGTATAGCTGTGGGTGGTGGTGGCTCCTTGCGCGTCCGTAACGAGTACAGAAATTGGCTCTGACCCGGTGGCAGTGGGGGTCCAGGTAATTACGCCATGCTCGTTAATACTCATGCCATCAGGAGCTTGGTCGAAGCTAAAGGTGAGGGCATCGCCATCCGGGTCGGCAGCTAGGACTTGATAGAGATATTCGGAGCCTAAACTGGTTTCGGTCAGAGGCGTAGATACGATTAGGGGAGCAATATTTGTGCCTCTGGCGGTGAGGGTAAATATCACCCCTGTGTAGCTTCCTTGAGAGTCCGTCAGGCGCACGGCCACTTCTTGTTCTCCTAATTGCTCAATCGTGGGAGTCCAGGTGATTTCTCCGGTGGTGGAGTGAATGCTCATTCCAGATGGCGCTTGGTCTAAACTCCAGAGCAACAGGTCTCCATCTGGGTCGCTTCCTTGCATCTGGTAGCGGTATTGTGTGCCTAGGGTGGCGCTATTAGGAGGAGCGGCCGTAATTTCCGGTGGCTGGTTCTGGCTCTGGTTGCTGACGGTTAAGTTAAAGGTTTGACTGTCTTGGCCGCCGCGTCCATCATTGACGGTGAGGGTAATCTCATGAGTGCCTAAATGCTCGGCTTGGGTAGGAGTCCAATAGATTTGACCGTTTTGATCGATGGACAGACCCAATTGGTCGGGAGCGTCTAGGGAATAGGCGAGTTTATCGCCATTGTCGTCGATGGCTTGGACTTGGGCGATGTAGGGTTGACCGATAGTGGCAGTGGTTCGCGGTTCTGAGAGAAGGCGCGGTGGGGTGTTTTCGGCATTTTCGACGACTTCTAGGGTGAGGGTTTGTGTGGCGCTCTCTCCTTGGCCATCTTCAACGGTGATGATGACTTCATGGACTCCAGTGACGGGAGTTTCCAAATTTAAGAGGCCATTGTCATCGATGGTAATGCCAGGTTGGTCGGTCTCGACGCTAAAGGTGAGAGCGTCTAGGTTAGGGTCGGTGGCTTCGATTTGATATTCGTAGGGAGTACCGGCGTTGAGAGGAGTTGAGGGGGGTTCGGAGGTGACTACAGGAGGATGTTCGACTTGCGTGTTGACTTGGAAGGCTTTGAGGTCTATGCCTCCATTACTGTCGTCTACGCCTAAGATGACGGAGTGAGGTTGTTCGGCTTGTTCTAAGGTGGGAGTCCAGACAAATGTACCGGTTTGGGGATCGACGCTCATTCCTTCTGGCCCTACGGAGAGGAAGTAGGAGAGGTTGTCGTTATCGGGGTCGGTGGCTGTGGCATCGTAGCGCCAGAGTTCTCCTACAGAGGCGTTTTCGGGGGCTAGGTTGGTAAATTCTGGAGGGTGGTTTTCTATCTCTTCTGCGCTGTAATCTTGTGTAAAGTCTAACTCTGTGAGGCTCTCTCCTCCAGCGAGGGAAACCACGTGCTGGGAGGATTCGGGAGTGGTGGTATTCCAACCCGCTTTGGGTTCGGTGCGAATGGTATAGTCTCCAGGATTGAGTCCGGTGAAGGTATAGTTTCCATTAGCGTCGGTGAGGGTATTGGGTTCTCCTGGGTCGCGCTCTCCATTATTATTTTGGTCGAGATATACACGCCATCCTTCTAGCCCTTCGTTGTTAGTAACGCTGACTCGAACGTTATCTAATCCCCAACTTTCATTATGGATATCTTCATCAGTATCGCCAATAAAGTCGAGGGCGAGTTCGCTGTCTGTATGGTCGAAGGTGAATGAGAGTTCGTAAACTGCATTGCCAAAACGATAGTCACGGAAGCCGTCAGGCTTAACATCAGCCGCTCCCGTGCCACCCGGATGGAGAATTCCATCTTCTACATTGTTGGGATAAGCTTGAGGAAGAGCGTGTTCCCCATACCGATAGCCGCTACCAAATGTCGTATCGAGTAAGGTTTCCCCATCAACGACTTGCAATTTCCAGCCATCGGGACCAAGGAATTCTCCACCACTCCAGGAGTTAATAATATATAAATCAAAGTCAAGGGTAACTTGGTCGTGTTCGGGTAGCTCGGAAAGGTTCAGGCGGGTTTGGTGGAACTCTCCAACTTGGAGATTGCGACCGCCGTATTTGCCGAGGAAAGAGCGCGCAATCCAAGGGTCGTCGTTGTATTGACCGTTATCCCACTCAGGCAGAGGTTGTTGGGTATCCTCAAAATCATTGGTGTAAAGGATTTGTCGCTCTCCTTCGGCATAAATTTGACCGGAAAGACTTCCCGATTCTTGCGATAGGTCGATGGTGTAGGTTTGCCTATCAACTCCTGCGCGTCTATCTTTGACTTCTACGGTTACCTCTTGCGAGTCGGAGAGGCTGAGTTGGTCGGCAGTGGCTACCAGAATATCGTCATAACCAAACCCATCATGAGCATTGCCCGAGTTAACTAAGGTAACTTGAGTAAATGGATTCTCCGTATCGATTAAACCGACATAGAGTGCAGAGCCGGAATAGGCGGGTTGGGTGTGGGGAATGGGAATATTGGTGGTGGTTCCATCAATGTGAGTCAAATCGACGGAAAGACTTTGACCTCCATCGGCGAAGTCGGTGGCAAAGAACCCTAAAGCAACTTGAGGTTGGTCAAAAGCCAGTTGGGGATTTGGGCCGCCAAAATCGTGTAGGTGATTGACTCCCGAGAGGGGGAAAGCGCCATCTAAGGTTGTTCCTGCTGAAGTTTTGTTAACATAAAGATAAGGAGGTGAGCCACTCAACTGAGCTGTCATTGACGAGCTATCTGTACCGACGAAGGCTAAATGGTTCTCTACACGCTCGCCATGAGCATATTGCTCGAAATCAGCTAAATGCCATCCATCTAAATGGGATAAAAACTCGGAGCGCGCTTGCTTGGAATTGGGAATGGGAATAGGGGTAGAGTCGCTGTCAACCTCGGACGAGTCTTCCCCAAAGAACAAATGGACTCCATTGGGTAACTCGGTTCCTCCCTCAATGAAAGAGTCAGGAACTTGCCAGGTAATTTCTCCGGTTTCTGGGTTAATGCTCATTCCCTCGGGTGCATCGACTAACCCATACACCAACTCATCGTTGTCCGCATCAACTGCATCGACATCATACTGATAAACCCCTGGGGCTTGACCTTGACTGAGGGCTAATTGGGTTTTTGGTTCGCTAATAATAACCGGAGCTGTATTTCCGACTTCCGGTTGTACCAGAATACTGTAGTGCTGTTCAACTTCTCCTCCTTTACTGTCGGAAATGCTGACCGTTACTTCATGTACCCCCACTTGCTCGTTACTGGGAGTCCAGGTTATCTTGCCTTGAGGGTCTATCTCTAACCCTTCTGGGGCACTGATGCTATAGCTTAAATGATCCCCATCTGGGTCAGATGCCACAACTTGATACTCATAGTCCTGGTTAACATTACCCTCGACTACAGGAATGGAACTGACCTCTGGAGGACGGTTGGGTGGTTGTTCGATGGCGGCGAGGGTAAAGGAGAGTTCGTCACTTCCTCCCCTGCCATCAGTGACACGCACGACGATGCTGTGGTTGCCTTCTGCTTCACTTTCGGGTGACCATTCTAAGGTGACTCCATCGGCAGCTAGGGTCATGCCTTCGGGTGCGGATAAGATGTGGTAGGTTAGGGGGTCGCCATCGGCATCAAGAGCGGTTAATTCGGTTTGATAGGATTGACCGATAAGGGCTTCTAAATCGGGTTCTGTGGTGAAGAAAGGTGATTGATTAACTGGAGGGAGAACGGCTTCAAGGCGCGTAATGCTCTGATTGGTGGTGCCGATATTCCCAGCAATATCTTGGGTTTCAACGGTAAAAGAATTCTCTCCTAATTCCAGCACCACTCCTTCAAAGGTAAAGATTCCATTTTCATCAGAAGTGGTGGTGACTCCCGTTTCGGTTAAGGTTACCTCACTATTAGGTTCGGTTTCTCCCGTTAAGTCAATTTCTTCTAATTCTGTCAGAGATTCTAAATTTAACTGAATCTCTGGCGCGCTGGTATCTAGGATAAAGGAAATTTCGGTGATTTCTGAAGTATTCCCATACTCGTCTGTTGCTTGAACTGATAGGGTATGTTCTCCCTCAGCTAGGATTTCTCCA
>NZ_JAQMUE010000077.1 GCF_028330985.1 Roseofilum reptotaenium CS-1145
TTTAATATCAGAGCGATCGCACAACCGGATTAAATCTTCAATCTTCTTCAAATTCGGATCGCCCGCCAAATAGCCAATTCCTCGATGGATATGACGGCGACATTGAAGTGCTAGGGTTTCCGGATCGGTGCCGAGTCCATCATTAACGCAGCGTTGTTTGAGGGCGATCGCCAAAACATCCGCCAACTCCCCCCCAAAAACCCGCCAAGACAACTCCACATTACTATCACGGGGAATGGGAACCGGAGACGGGATAGACGGTTCCGCCAAAGAACGACAAAATGCCCAACGACACAGAATATTCCACTGTTCAATTTTCGTATACCGTTTCAGTTTCGTCAGTTGATCCTTCGCTGTTTGCGACAGTTGAATCCGTTCGAGAGGTGCATCCATGGAAGAGAAGTAATGAGTAATGCAATCTTCAGTTTAGAATACTTCAATCAAAAGCCAGAGTTATTCGACATTAGGTTTGAACCTTAACTTACCGGATTTGCTTTGTACTTTTATATCTTAAGAATTCAGCATAATCTCGTATTTGAGCTCATAGATCAACGGGTAAACCATGGATAATTGCTAAAACCTCTGCTCCTATCGCTTCTCGTTCTAACTCAATATCAGACTTTGCTAACGTTAATAAGGCTAAAGTCTCTCCTGATTCACTAAGAAATTCTACTTCAAAAGCTTGTTCATCAGCATAGCAATGAACAATTGTCCCTTTACTATTCTTCTTAAGTCCATGTTCTTCAAAGTCATGATTTAAGGTGACAACATCTAGTTCTTGAAACATTTCCTTTAATTAACCCTTGTATTCTAAAAATGGACGAGCAGTTACAAACCGAGGAGTTTCTTGGCCACAATCAATAATCCATACGGTAAGTATACTCACAATTTTACCGCTAGGTGAATCTATTTCTCCTACTCTACTGCTTTCTAACACCTTGTTACATGATACTCCGTCAAGTTGGGCTGACTTGAAATTTTTACCCTATGTGAGTCAATTTACTGCTGATAGTGAGCAAACTGTCCTCTCATTTAAGGGAGATGCACGCAATGCAGGGCATGGTTTTGTAATTGATGCGGTTAGTGTAGTTGAAGTCACAGAGACAGAGAGGACTGAAGTTCCAGAACCTTCTGCTGTTCTCGGTTTATTAGCCTTGAGTGGTTGTAGTTTAGGGATGTTGCGCCGACGGAAAGTATAGCTATAGCAACTCGTTTTTGTAGGGGCGTTTCATGTCGCAAAGCGAAACGGCTGTTCGCCCCTACATTCTTCAACACTATTGGTAATGAATAACTCCTTCCCCTTGGCGGCTGAAGCTTGCTTATAATTATTCATTCCATATTGCAATTCCCACTCGAAAATCTGAGCAAACTGAAAATTTTTGCGAATTTCTAGGGAATTATCATAGGTAATCAACCAGCGATGGGAACAAGCTTGCATCTGTTGGGCAAAGCGTTGATGCTCAAAGCTGGTATGGAGATTACCCTCTTTGCCATATAACTTAGAACCTGTAGCAACTAAATAGGGCGGATCTAAGAAAATAAAAACCCGTTTACCGTGCGGTTTCAGCACTTCACTATAGTCCAAATTGGTGATTTTCACATCTTGCAAAACAGGCGCTAACTTAGCCAAACGATCGATCGAAGAATCCGTAAACCGTTTTAAAAATGCTTGCTGAGAAAAGCCACCGGATTCCACAGTTCCTGAAAAGCTAATCCGGTTGAGGACAAAAAAACGAACCGCTCTCTCTAATTCTGATAAGTCTTCTACGTTGACTTGCAAATATTCCCGAAACAACCTTTTCCCATCGCTGCATATTTCCTTAACGTTCCTTACCTCTGAGGCTAATCGATCTAAATCCGATTGCGCGACTTTCCAAAAGAGAAACAATTCCGGATTCAAGTCATTAATCCAAATTTTTAAGCTTGGATAGGTTTGCTTGAGATAAATAAACAAAGATCCCCCGCCAACAAACGGTTCTCGATATTCCCAGTGTTCGTCAAATCCCTTGGGCAGATGTTGAATGATTTTTTTGATCGCTCTAGCTTTACCACCAGGGTAGCGTAGGGGGCTTTTAATCATGATCAATACTATAGGATTGGGGGATTGGGTTTAAAAATCATTTGAAATCGCTATAGAACAATTTTCTATTCAATTAATCCTTCAGGAGGAGTGATTTCTATCTTCCCCTTCTCTAAATCAACCACAGGTACAATCTCTTCCACAAACGGAATTAAAACCGTTTTTGGGCGATTGGTTTGGCGACGTGGCTTCTTGATTTTACTTTTACGATTGGGAATAGGCTTAGGAGCATCTTCACCTTCTGCTAGCTCTGCTGGGTCATTCTGATGCAGTAATTTGACTTCTAGTAAGTCATTTCCAGCAGCAATGATATCAACAACTACCCCTAAATTTTTTCCAGTTTCCTGTATCCAAACATCTAAACCGAGCAAATCTTGGACATGATATTCATTATCTTCTAATGGGGGACGATCGCTCACCGGAACGAAAAGTTTAGCTTTTTTCAAGGCTTCCGCGCGATCGCGAGTGTCTATTCCATCAAAGGTTAGCACATAGAGTCCTTTCCCCGGAATTAAGCGCCCGTCCAATAACTCTATCGGTTGAGGTATTTTTTCACCCAACCGTTGTATCCAGCGCGTTCCTGCTTCTAAAAACCGCTCGGGAAAATCGGAATCGGGATAAACCCGCACTTGCCCATCTAACCCTTGAGCAGCAACAATATGACCAATTTCAATCCACTCATTTTGACTCATAAACTTTATAGCGCTTCGCGCTAGGGAATAGGGAATAGGGAATAGGGAATAGGAAACACCTCGTTTTACCAATTCCCATTACCCATAATCCAATTAACGGGATACCGCAGTTTGCAAATACGTTGCTTCTACGACTTGGGCTAGTCTGCTCATGGCAGTCGAAATCTCTTCCTCGGTGGCGGTTAAGCTAATGCGAATACATTGATGTTTATGAACCCATTCTTCTTGCAAGCCAGGGAAAAATGTACTTCCTGGAACAACAATCACGCCAACTTTTTTCAGACTTTGGTAGAGTTCCCAATCGGTAATCGGTAAATCACGCAACCATAACCACGCAAAAATCGCTCCTTCTCCCTTATGTAAAAACCAAGGTAGACTATTGGGCATAGCCTCGGTTAAACTGGCTTCCAATTGGGCAAATTTGCTTTGATAATGGGGACGAATGACAGTTTCTGACAAATTTGCCAATTGACCCGATTGAATGGCTCTAGCAGCGATCGCCTGACCATAGCGAGAAGAGTGAATACACAAATTGGTCTGGAACGCTTCTAAAGTAGCAATCAGATCTGGATCGCCAATGGCAACTCCAATGCGTTCGCCCGGTAAACCAGCCTTGGATAAACTCATGCAATGGAGTAAATTACCGCCAAATTGAGGAGTCATTTCGGTAAAATTCAAGGCGGGGAAAGGCGGCCCATAGGCAGAATCAATCAGCACAGGTACATTATATTCTGAGGCTAACCCACTGATTTTATTCACTTCTTCATCGGTGAGAACATTACCTGTAGGATTACAGGGACGGGAAAAAATAAAACATCCCGTATCTTCCGTAATCCTCAATTGACTAAAATCGGGGCGATACTTAAACCGATGATTGCCTTCCTCAATATCTAACTTGGGTTTATAGGCTTTGAGAGCTTCCGGCGTTAAACAGACTCCACCATAACCGGTATATTCAGGACTTAGGGGTAAAACCACCTGTTTGAGTTTTCCCTCAGAAGTATAGCCCCCAAAGGCATTAGCGGCATAAAAATAAACCGACTGAGAGCCTGGAGTAATTAAAACGTTGTGATCGCTCAAATTCAAGCCGTAGCGTTGATTAAAATCAGTCACCACCGCATCAATCAACGGTTGATAGCCTTGGGAAGAGCCATACCGACAGACCACTTCCCCATATTCAGGACTCGCGAGTAAATCAGCCGTATAGTCTCGCCACATCTGTTCCACTGGCGGTAAAATTACGGGATTCCCGGCGCTCAAATTAATAAAATGCTGCCCTCCTCCAGCACGCAAAGTTTCAATAATATCTTTCATAATGGCTCGCACTCCACTCAAGCGAGACATCTGAGTACCAAATTGAGTCAGGGCAGGTTCCATAAGCTATTCTATAAATTCTTGGGTTAGCATACGATCTAAGATGACATGATTTTTCCAAAACGGAATCTCCTGTAAAGAAAACATAACGATTTAGATGGATTCCTATGCAGACTTGGCAAGTCGATTGTTATCGCCGCCCTTCAGAAACAGACACCCAGGAGATCCTCTGGGAGTTATGGATTTGTGAACCGTCCCCCGGAACGTTTCGCTATCGTGCCCTTTGTCCTCAGTCACAAGTTAGTCGTGATTGGTTACTGAGTGAATTGGGGCAATTTGCCACACTTCCGGATGAGCTACACGTCTTCCGTCCCCAAACCCTCCATCTACTCGAACCGGTTGCTCAAACTCTGGGTATTCCAGTCATTCCCACCCGACGTACCTCCACCCTGAAACAGTGGATTGTTGATGAGTTAAAGTGTCCCATTACTTTAGATCGACCCCCTCCGCTGCCCCTACCAGAGGAATTATGGGGCGATCGCTGGCGGTTTGCCACAGTTAGCGCTCAAGATCTACTTCAAGGAATTGGCGATCGCCCCATTCCCATTAAATCCCTACCGGAAGAGCTTTGGCCGATTAATCTCGGTCTTCCGTCCACGGTTTCTATTCCGGGAGTGGTTATTGATGGCGATCGCCAATCTCTGCAATTAGCCCAATGGTTCGCTGAAGCTAACCCCGTTAGTCTCAATTTTATTCCCGGTCAACCCGATGGTCTGATTTTAGAATCCGGATTGAGCGATCGCTGGATTATTACCACCTTTGAAGATAGCGAAGTTCGCCAAGCAGGTCACCAATATAAACAGCGGAAACAACAGAGCAAAGGGCTTCATTTCCTGCTCGTTCAACCTGACAACTCTGGCATGACCTACACTGGATTATGGTTACTCAAACCGGAAAATTAATGCACCAACTCCATCTCTATGACTTCCCTGATTACATCCTCAACTCCTCCACTAACCTCCATTCTTTACCCTAGTGCCGACGGTGAACCCATGGCTGAAACTTACGATCATCTCGATGCCATTCTAACCACTCTTGAAGTGCTAAAAAATCATCTTGCCGGTCAACGAGCCACCGTCCTCAGTGACCAATTTCTCTACTATTCCCAAGGATTTCCCCGGCTTCGGACCGCTCCTGATATCATGGTCATCTTTGACGGTGAGCCAGGCGGCCGAGATAACTATAAAATCTGGGAAGAAGGGGAAGTCCCAAAAGTGATCTTTGAGATGACCTCAGAAAGTACTAAAGATCGCGATCTAAGCTTCAAAAAAGACCTCTATGAACAACTCGAAGTAGAAGAATATTGGCTCTTTGACCCCAAAGGAGAATGGATTGAAGGGCAATTACAAGGATATCGTTTAGTGGCAGGGGCATATCAACCGATTACCGATGGTCTTAGCCAAGCCCTAAACTTGCGACTGCTGCCTGAAGGAAAGCTCATTGGATTTTATCGGCAAGATACAGGAGAAAAGCTATTAATTTCCTCTGAGTTAAGGGCGGCGTTGAAAGCAGAATCTCAAGCTAGACAAGAAGCCATAGAGCAAGCTGAACAAGAACGGCAACGAGCCGAAGAATTACAAGCTCTCTTAAACCGTTATCAAGAAAAGTTTGGAAATCTAGAATAAACAATTATGACTAACCTTTACTTAATCCGTCATGGTATAGCGGCTAATCGAGAAGATTATACCCAAGACGATCGCCAACGTCCCCTAACCTCAGAGGGTATTAAGAAAACCACTAAAGTTGCCCAACGCTTGCAAGAATTAGGGATTACATTTGATTTGATTCTTACCAGTCCCCTCATCCGGGCTAAACAAACAGCGGAAATTTTGCAAACGCTGGGACTGAGTAAGGACGTGAAAACGTCATCTCATTTAGCTCCTGAAGGCGATCTTTTATCCTGGTGGGAGGAGGGGAAAACATGGCGTAACTATGAACACTTAGCCTTAGTCGGGCATGAACCGAATCTTGGATATTGGGCGGAGTCTTTTGTCTGGGGAAAAGTAAAATCACGTCTAATTGTCAAAAAAGCCGGTATGATCGGCATTGCATTACCGGATGTGGGTTCTCCTGTGGGACACAGTGACCTATTTTGGCTCACCCCTCCCCGATTTTTACTGAATTAATGTTGGGAAATGGGAAATCTCCGGGTTTTCCAAGTCCGTAGCGGTATACAATCATGAGTGAAAGTTCAGGGTTCCCTCATCCCTATGAGTGTATTATTTCAAGAAATCAAACAAAGTATTCTGAATCTGGTAGGGGCTGGAATTGAGGCGCTTCCAAGGATTTTAGTGGCGATCGCCTTTTTGATGTTTACCTCTTGGGCTGCTAAGTTTGCCCGTAAGCTGTCCACTCGCGTCACAGATATGACCATCAAAAACCAGTCGCTGCGCTCTTTGTTAATTCAATTGAGTTCTGTGGCAGCTTGGGTTGTGGGGATTCTAATCTCTAGTGTCATCGCCTTTCCAGACCTGCGGTTGGGCGATGTGGTAGGGTTGTTGGGATTAAGTTCTGTTGCGATCGGTTTTGCCTTCCAAGATATCTTTAAGAATTTTCTGGCTGGAATTTTACTCCTGTTACAAGAACCATTCCGCTTAGGCGATCAAATCATTGTCGATGGTTATGAGGGAACAGTAGAAGAGATTTCTATTCGCTCCACCCAAATTCGCACCTATCAGGGGGAGTTGATTGTGGTTCCGAATTCCATTGTATTTACTTCCACAGTGCAAGTATTGACCAATTTACCTCGTCGTCGTACCGATCTGGCGATCGGTGTGGACTATAATACACCCCTGTCCCACGCGATCGAAGTTCTCTATAACGCTATTTCTGGAGTGGATGGAGTCTTAACTGAACCCGATCCAGAAGTCGATATTGTCGGCTTTGGGGATAGCTCCATTGACTTAAAAGTACGCTACTGGACAATTCCGAATCAACGAGAAGTCTGCCGCATTCAAACTCGGGTGATGTTAGCCTTAAAAAATGCCTGTGATGGCGCAGAAATTAATATCCCCTATCCCATTCGCACTGTCTATCATTATAATCAAGAATACTTTAATGATACTTATCCCCAGGTTTCAAGTCGAACTGCCTTACAATCCAGCCCGTACGATCAAAATAGGGGGTAATATCCGGAACAAAAAAGAAAATTATATAGCACTTCTCTCTTCTGGAGGAGTACAGCTTGGAGCCTTAGCCTCTAAGCAATACAGGCTACTCTCTAGTAGGAACTACTCTATCAAATCCTTAACTATTTAATCTTTATTGGTATTAAGGGTTCTATTGAACAGATCCTTCAAGCAAAATGAGAAAAACACACTATGATAAAGAAGGGTGTGAAATTTGAATAGAGCCTTAATCTTTTCATCATCAGTTGGTGCATGGATCCAAACAGATATTCAGTCAACATGAAGTCCTCTAATTTTGATTAGCGCTCCCATGCAGTTTATTATGAATAATACTTTGTCTAATAGAGCTAATAGGGAAGGATCAATGACACTGACTTGGAATCAAGCAGGTCAAGATGTCCGTTGTAATTTATCCTCCGATCGCCTCATCTATTATCGCTTACTCACAGAGGTGATCTCCAAAATCCGGTCTTCCTTGGATTTAGAAACCATTTTGAAAACGACGGTTGTCCAACTCCTTGAGGTTCTCAATACAGACCGAGTAGCCGTGTTTCAATTTAATTCTGATTTAGTTTGGCATGGTGAAGTCATTTGTGAGGAGGTGAAATCTCCTTGGAAACCGGCTAGTTCGATTCAAGTTTACGATCATTGCTTTGGGGAACAGTTTGCGGCTGAATACTTAAAAGGCCGTATTAGCGCTATTCCGGATATTTATACTCCCCAAATTAGTGATTGTCATCGAGAAATTTTAGCCCAATTTCAAGTCAGAGCTAATCTGGTTACGCCCTTAATTAAAGGGGATGAACTATGGGGATTGCTCTGCATTCACGAGTGTGGTCAATCCAGGACTTGGACTGCGACTGAAATAGAATTTGTCAGTCAAATCAGTCAGCAATTGGGAGTCGCCATTCAACAAGCTAATTTACTTGAAAAAACGAAAAAGCAAGCCCAAGAATTAAGGCAAACTTTGGAGAAATTACAACGCACTCAAGCGCAGATGATTCAAAATGAAAAAATGGTTAGTTTGGGGAATTTAGTGGCTGGAGTTGCCCATGAAATTAATAACCCTGTCAGTTTTATCCATGGAAATTTAAGCTATATTCAAGAATATGCCCAAGATTTCGTCCAACTTCTGAGGGATTATCAACAGGGTTATCCCGATCCAGGGGGTGAACTTCAAGAATCTTTAGAAGATAAAGATGTGGAGTTTATTCAGGAAGATCTACAAAAAATCTTGACATCTATGAAGTCGGGAACTGAGAGAATTAAGGGAATTGTAGCCTCTTTACGCAATTTTTCCCGCATGGATGAAGCTGAGATGAAGTCTGTTGATATTCATGAGGGAATAAATAGCACTCTGGTTATTTTAAATCACCGTTTAGAAGGGAAAGAAAATCGTCCTGAAATACAAATTTTTAAAGACTATAGTGATTTACCTTTGATTAATTGTTACCCAGCACAATTAAATCAAGTATTTATGCATCTTCTGAGTAATGCAATTGATGCCTTACACGAGAAAATAGACAAGGATCGTTACATTAAGATTAACACAGAAATTGAAGGGGAAAACGTGAGAATTTCTATTGCGGATAATGGAGGTGGAATTCCAGAGTCTATCCGCTCTCAGGTGTTTGATCCTTTTTTCACTACTAAACCGCCGGGTAAAGGGACAGGTTTGGGATTATCGATCTGTTATACAATTGTTGTGGAAAAACATCAAGGACGACTCTGGTGTGATTCCTATCCAGGAGAGGGGACTCGGTTTACCATTGAGTTACAACCAGAGTTAATTAACGATCCAGATTAAGGGTTAAGCTTGCGTTGCGTATTGTCAATGGCTTTGAGGGCATAGGAGTCCCCAGGACGGTGTTCGAGGGCGATTTGAAAGTATTCGAGGGCGATCGCATATTCCTGGCGATCGAATGCTTGATATCCGGCATTCATAACCTGGGTATAGCTGCCTTGTTGAATGCGCTGTTGGGTATTTTCAACTGCTTTTTGGGCGTAAGTATTATCAGGTTGCTCTTTTAAGGCTTGTTCAAAATTAATCAGGGCAGTGTGATAATCCTCTAGATCGAAGGCATGATACCCCACTTCCATATAGCGCTTAAACTGAGAGCGCGAACGATAGGCTCTTAAAGAAATTGAGGGTTCATAGGGAGGTTGGGTTTCGGGAGCTACTTCTACTGATAGGACAGTTTGTTTGGGATAGTTGAGCATTACTTGAGTCACCGGAGTTTCCGATTTGTCTTTCGGAGTCCAGTGAGCAATAATGTTTTGAAAGCTCCAATTTTGCAGGATCGCAAGAATTGCACTAATTCCTATAAAGATTATGCCCACTAGTTGAGAGAATAGACTCATCTTAACCGATCGTTTATTCCATTTTATACTGATAAATAGAAGCGCACCAATGAAGGGTAAAAATAGATAGGAGATTCCCCAAAAAATGCTTTCTCCAAAGGAAATCACTAGAGTCCAAATTGCCCCAAATCCAGCTAAACCTAGCCCAATGAGAAATAAACTAATGACCCAAAGTTCCATGAATCTATTGACCTTGTTGGTAGTGTCACCCTAGGGGTAAGACCCTTGTAGTCTCTGACCGATAAAGGGTTGAACCCCTTGTGTGTGTTTCCCTCTAGTTATAGCATGTGGCCATTCAAATGAAACATGGCTCTAAACCGATACAATGGGATTGGTCTGACAGGGTAATCAGGTGATTATGGATAGAATATGGAAATGGATCGGTAAACTGATGGCCATGGTTCTCATTGGACTCTTAGTGGCGTGTAGTAACACGGGAGGCAGTCCCAGCCAAGCTCTGGTCAAAACAGCGATCGCCCTACAACTGCATCTGACTCAAGTACAACTGAATACTCCCCTGCATATTGAACGATCGCCCCAACTTGATGTTAAAGGAATTCAGATTAGTAGCAGCGATCGCCTCCCTGACCAGAAATTACCCACCTTTCATATCCAAGGAACCTACAATCTCGATATTCAACTGTCTGGACAGACTCTTAAACAGCGCCAAAACCCCTTTGAAATTTATGTCCAGGAACAAATCGAGGGAGAAACCTGGCGACTGTTGCGCCCTCAAACCACTGCGGAGGGAACTGAGTGGCTAAGTTATCAGATTAATGGAGACCTATAGCGCTTTGGGTTGGTCATGAATAATTAATTATTAATTATTAATAATGAGAATGAAGAGTAATGGAGTAATCATGTATTCATATGGTATTCCCTACTCCCTATTCCCTAGAACTAAATAATCCGTAACCGTTTTTTCTCAATTACCCCTTCTCCTCGACTAGCTTCACTAAATACATCATAAATGACGGATAATTCTCCCTCTTCTTCCTTAATTCTGACCATGCCAAAATTATTATGACGACATAAATACAAATTCTCGAATTGGTAGGGGGAACGGTCTGGAAAATCTTGCAACTCTCCCCTCTGCTGAACTAACATTTTCAGAATTTTACGCGCTGATTGCCGAATAGTCGCATGGGTAATGGGACTAGAGGTCAGTTGAAAAACTTGTGCCTCTGGAAAGTCCGTATTAAACAGCCGAAATGCTGCACCAATATGGACATCTCCACTAATAAATAATACCGGACGACCCGTGGTTTGGCAAAATTTAAAGAGCTGATCGAGGAGTCGATTTCGTTCTTGCCAATGCCGCTCATGATTCCATTTATCCCGTAAGTCATCTGTTAATCCTAAATAGGGAATATCGAATTGATTGACCACAAAATTATCAAGATGAACAGCAGGCATGGGAGAAATAATACCCAATAATCGGCGATCGCTTGTATATTGCCGATCGAGCCAGGTTTCAAACCGTTCCCATTGAGCTTCTCCCAAAATCCTGAGTTCAGAACGATTAAAATCTCGCTGTCCACGCATATCCAGGGCATAAAATGCACAGAGACCATAATCAAAGTGATAATCGAATTGATGATTCGCGATATCTGTTGGTGGATTATGGGAATGTTGATATTCTTGATAGACTTGTCGAGCGGCTAAAAACATTTCCTGAGTCAATTTCAGAGTATCTTCAGACGCATTGAATTGCCAACCTTGATGTAAGCGTGCTTCTAATTCTGAATCGGTTAACGATCCCCAGCCATCCATGATTTCATGGTCATCCCAGAGCATATAGTTGGGGAATTGACGGAATATGCTTTGAATGGGTTCTAGCCCCCAATAGTGTTGATAAATTTCTCGATACCAGTCAATCATCTCTTCCTGTGAAGGGGGATTAAATTGGGTTTGTTTTAACTTCTCCAACAGATCGAGCTTGTCATTGCCATCAACATAAATTTGATCGCCAACACCAACAACAAACCGAGCCTGAGCATCCGTTAATTCTTCTTCAAAACTTTGCCAAAAATCTAGGGAAGTGAGTCGATCGCCGACATAGGGCATATGACAGCTATAAAAGCCAAAGGTTAGGCTGGGGGATTGTTCCGGGAACGTGCGAAAATATAGGGGGTGGTCATGGCCCAATTCCCAAGTGCGATCGCTAGCATTATGTCCAGAAAAAATAGCATACCGATAGCGGGTATCGGGTTTTAGACCTTCGAGAGTCACCACATGGGTCAAATCGGTATCTGGGGTTAAGCGAAAGGTGGAGATAGGGTTTAAGTCAGAGAGAGAAAAATTTTCGCCCTCGTCCACTACGATCGCATATTCGCCAGCTTGGGCCCCGCGAACCCAGAGGCGTACGCTTGTGGGGGTGGTATGGCCAATAATGGTTGCTTTTTCCAGTGGGGGATTGGGCCAAGGAAAATTGAGGGAAGTCATCAATCATACTCCTGAAGAAAGTGCTCTAGGGTTTGGCGATCCGGTAAAGAAGGTTGGGTCCCAATGACTGTAGCTGAGATAGCTCCTGCTGCCGATCCCCATTGGATCGCCTCCTGGAGGGATAAACCTTCATTTAGAGCAGTCGCTAGAGCGCCATTAAAGGCATCTCCAGCGGCCGTTGTATCGACCGCTCTGATGGGAAAAGCGGGTAAAAACCCAGTTTCTTCATGGTTTGCCCAAACCACACCGCGATCGCCTAATTTCACAATTGCCGTCTTTACCCCCCACTCTAAAAACTGATAGGCTGCTTGGGTAGCACTTTCTCGATCCTCAATGGCAATTCCCGTTAACTGAGCGGCTTCGACTTCATTCGGGGTAATAATATCGACCAAGCCATAGAGAGCATGGGGAAAATTTTGGGGCACAGGAGCCGGGTCTAAAATCACGGGAATTCCAGCCTGTTTGACTTTTTCAGCCGCTTCTTGTACCAAAGAAAGCGGTACTTCCAACTGAGTTAAAAATACGGTTGCTTGGGGTAATATCGACTGAAGATACTCTAATTCCGTCCGATCCAGACAAGCATTTGCCCCCGGAATGATAATAATACTATTTTGTCCTTGAGCATCCACGGTAATCAGGGCAACCCCCGAAGGTGTATTCTGATCCATGTGAATCCCATCGGTACAGACCTGAGCTTCCTGTAAAGTCAGGAGTAACTGATGGCCAAAATCATCATTGCCCAAACGTCCCACTAAATGGGTTGTCGCTTCCAGACGGGCGCAGGCGACGGCTTGGTTTGCCCCTTTTCCCCCTGGAATCTTTAGCAAACGCTCTCCTGCAAGGGTTTCACCGGCGATCGGTAAACGAGAGACTGTAGCCACTAAATCTAGGTTAATACTCCCGAAAACAATCAGACTCATGGGGATATATAGCGCTTTGTGCTAGGGAATGGGGAATAGGGAATAGGGAATAGGATGGTGGATGGCTTTGGGGATTTAACAGTGCACTCAATAACAGCACTTTGTGCTGTATAGATCAGGTGAGTTTACCAGAAGTTAATCGAGATAGACACTTGTTATAGTGAGTCTAATTTTAGCTTTGTAAGGACATACTTTATGCCTGACCCATCTGAATTTTTGTATCCTCGTAGTCGATATTACGGTGAATTCCGGCCAGAATATCTAGTTTTTGATGCTAACTTGCAAGAGTTTGCTCAAAAAGTTACGTATATTTGTTCCTTGGAAACTGGGGGTAAAATTCCCCCCGTAGAAGCCTACGAACAAATTCGCAAGTTATGGCTAGAACTAGAACAAAGTAAGGATCGGTTGGGTTTAGAAAAACCGCCTGAAGACCCTTCAGCAGACTAAGCCTCAATCAGACTTAAAATCATGCCTTCCCGGGCCAAAATGGTATTGGGATAGTTGTGTTGAACTTCCTCTTCAATTTGGTCGAGGGTATCATCATCATGATTGGGTTCATGGTGAAAAATGATTAGCTTTTTCACCCCTGCGGCTTGGGCTACTTTAACCCCTTCTTGCCAGGTAGAATGACCCCAACCGACTTTAGGCGATTTAGGGTTGCTGTATTCGTTGTCGGTATACATGGCATCGTAGATCAGGATATCAGCATCACGAGCTAATTTGAGGACATCTTCATCGAGGCGATCGCTATAATGCTCCGTATCCGTACAATAAACCGCTGTATGTCCTTGCCAAGTAATTCGATAGCCCATCGCTCCATTGGGATGATTGAGATGTCCCGTTTCAATCTCAATATCATCTAGGGTAACCCGGTCTCCTGGAGAGACCTGAGAAAACTTCAGATCTGCTTTGGGTATAGGTGAGGGGACAGGGGAATTCACATGGAGAATGGCATGATGGAAATGGTCTTCTAAGGACTCACTCGAATCCGGTACATCTCCCCAAACATGGATTTGATTGCCTGGAGTAAACAGGGGCATGAAAAACGGCACGCCTTGGATATGATCCCAATGGTAATGGGTAAAAAAGAGATTAATATCCAGAGGGTATTCTGTTGAGAGGCGATCGCCTAAAGCGCGTAAACCTGTTCCGCCATCAAAAACAAAGTGTCTCTCTCCAATACGCATTTCTAGGCAGGAGGTATTGCCACCATAGCGCACTGTTTCCGGACCGGGAGCGGGAATACTGCCCCGCACACCCCAAAATTGAACCTCAAAGCGTGAAGAAGAATGCTGACTAATCATCGAAAAAATTGGGTTTGAAACCCCGTTCTAGAAGGACGGCTTTACAGTACAACGGGTAGGAGTTGTTGGACTGACTAACGATAACCAAGTAGTAAGTTTGGCTAACGCTCCAATCTAATTGGACTTTTGGCGGTGAGACACACCGTTTCAGCCTGTGGAGCTTTATCTAAGACTCGAAAGGCATACACTCTCGAAAGCCGTTGCGAACAACCCGCAAAGGACAGAAACTCCGCACCCCAATCATGAGGTTTCCGCTTCGCGGACATGAATGGGAATCACCGTCCTTCCAGGGCGGTGGGGATGTCAAAATCGAGTGTTCTGCATTGACCTTGGTGACGCAGCAGGTGGTCGCATAAAACTAGGGCCACCATTGCTTCTACCATAGGCACGGCTCTAGGTAAAACGCAAGGATCGTGACGGCCTTTCGCCGCGAGAAGGGTTTCTTGGCCTTCTCTGGTGACAGTACGCTGTTCTTTGCGAATGGTGGCGGTCGGTTTAAACGCCACGCGGAGAATAATCGATTCACCATTGGATATTCCCCCTTGAATGCCTCCGGAACGATTGGTAGTGGTTCGGACTTGTCCCCGATCATCTAGGGTAAATTCGTCATTGTGTTCACTCCCGGTGAGCAGGGTTCCCGCAAACCCAGAACCAATCTCAAATCCTTTCGTTGCAGGTAAAGACATCACCCCTTTAGCCAAATCTGCCTCTAGTTTATCAAATACGGGCATTCCTAGACCTTTTGGCACATGACGGGCTACACATTCGACCACCCCACCTAGGGAGTCTCCTTCCCGTTTAATGGCTTCAATGCGCTCAATCATCCGTTCATAGGCTTCGGGATCGGGACAACGGACGATATTACTTTCCACTTGTTCAAGAGTGACCGTTTGTGGATCGACGATCGCCTCTAGATCTTGAATGCGTTTCACATATCCAATAATTTCTACCCCAGCAGCCTGTTTAAGGATTTTTTTGGCGATCGCCCCGGCTGCCACTCGGCCAATGGTTTCCCGCGCCGACGAGCGCCCCCCACCTTGCCAATTCCGAATCCCATATTTAGCGTCATAGGTCGCATCTGCATGGGATGGCCGGTATTTTTGCGCCATTTCATCATAATCCTGGGGCCGGGTATCCTTATTGGGAACCAAAATCATAATGGGTGTTCCCAAGGTTTTCCCTTCAAAGACTCCAGAGAGAATCTCACAGGTATCCGTTTCTTTGCGTGGTGTCGTAATTTTACTTTGTCCCGGCCGACGGCGATCCAACTCTACTTGAATCTCCTGAGCTGAAATCTCTAGGCGCGGTGGACAACCATCAATAATTACTCCAACCCCACCCCCATGGGATTCCCCAAATGTCGTAATCCGAAATAAATGCCCGAAGGTATTACCCATAATTCTTAGTTAACCTAGCTTAGATCTATCCTACTGCCTTAACTCCCCTAAAATCTCAGGGTGTTTCAATTAAGAAGCATCAATCGACTGCCATCAGGTAATTTCAACCTCGGAGAGTAGGTCTTACGCTAAAATCGGGAAAAACTTGCCACGCCTATGATCCGACGTATGGCTTTGCACTCTAAACGGTTGGGGAAAATTGGGTTAATTACTATTGGGTTCCTGCTGGGGATTTCTGGGGGAATTTATGGAATTTTATTACTCTTGCGTCCGGCTCGTACTCCCCAGGTACAGGAACTGTTTCCGGGAGTGACGTATACCCGTTTGATTCGCTCAACGCCCCGTCCGTTGATCATTCATCAAGTCAAAATTGACTTAAAGGTTGCATGGGGGCAACCTTTCGTGACTCCGGGAGATCCGCAACCGGATGGTATGGATATTGCAGCGCGCACGACTTCGGAGTTTGTACGGGAATTTGGCGTACAGTTGGGGATCAATGGTAGCTTTTTCTATCCCTTTGAGGTCAAGTCCCCTTGGCAAGTTTATCCTGAATCGGGCGATCGCGTGCGGATTGCTGGCCAGGCGATCGCCAATGGTATGGAATATTCTCCGGTGAATGCGGGTTGGCCGGTTCTCTGCTTCCTCTCCTCCCGTCGCGCAGTTATTCCGGGGGACTTTACTTGTCCGGCTGAAACTCAAGAGGGGATTTCTGGGGGCACTATTTTAATCTGGGATGGGGAAGCGGTTCCTCTGATGTCCGGGCCGTTTTATGATTATGCCTATCCTCGAACGGCGATCGGATTGGATGCCTCAGGTACTCAGGTCTTTATTGCGATCGTGGATGGTCGTCAACGGTTTTATAGTGAGGGAATGTCTTTACCCGAATTGCAAGCTTTGTTTGCAGAATGGGGAGTAGAGACGGCGTTAAATTTTGATGGCGGTGGATCGACAACGTTGGTGGTTGCCGATCCCGATCTCCGGGTTCTGAATGCCCCCATTCACACCCGTATTCCCCTACGTCAACGTCCGGTGGCGAATCATTTGGGTTTTGTGAGCAGTGAGGAGTAGGAATTACAAGAGTATTAGCGGGACGTTTTCATCCCCTCTCTGAAGAGCAGGGGATGAAAACGGACACGGTCGGTTTTAACCTGCCAGTAATTTTAAGGCTAGATAGGTTATCATAGAACCATGAAAAAACACTATGGATGCCAGCAAAATCTCATCAAAAACTGGGAGGAATTGCCCTTCCTTGAGTATCTTTGCACGACTGCCAACAAGCTGATCAACTGTGGGATTTATTTGGCTCGACAATGGTATTTTAAGTGCCGCTATATCACCGGTAAATATGACCTGGAAAAACAGCTCAAACCCAATACTAATTATCAATTACTTCACTCACAAGCCGCTCAACAAACTCCTCAAGGAGTAGCCGAATCGTTCAAGTCGTTCAAGCAACTCTCTAAGCTGTATATCAGCGGAGAGTTATCAACTCGTCCTCACCTACCTAGCTATCGAAAAAAAGGAGGACTAGGAACCATTGCTTATCCTAGGCAAGCCTTAAAACTTAAAGATAATGAGGTTCGAGTCCCTTTGGGCAATAAGGTTAAAGCGGCTTTTGGGGTTGAGGCTTTCTTTCTCCCGTTTCCTAGCAATCTTGACTTTAACCCGATTAAGGAAATGCGAATTCTCCCACATAATGGTTGCTTCTACGTTCAGTGGGTCTACCCATTAAAGCTCAACCTCTCAACTCCTCTTAACTCCAAAAAGGCATTGGGAATTGACCACGGAATTGATAATTGGTTAACGTGTATTAGTAATACCGGGACTGGCTTTATTATCGACGGGAAGCAGGTCAAGTCGCTCAATCAGTGGTACAACAAGCAAATGGCCACAATTAAAGAAAATAAACTGCAAGGATTCTGGTCAAAACGATTAGCTCTCCTGGCCGAGAAGCGCAATCGTCAGATGCGAGATGCTGTAAACAAAGCAGCAAGATTGGTGATTAACCATTGCTTAGAAAAGGGTATTGGTCGTATTGTATTTGGCTGGAAAAAAGGGCAAAAAGATAGTATAAATATTGGAGCAAAAAATAACCAAAAATTTGTCCAAATCCCTACGGCTAAACTCAAAAAACGAATCGAGCAAATGTGCCAGTTGTACGGGATTGAATTTGAGCAAGTTGAGGAAAGCTATACATCCCAAGCTTCGTTTTTGGATAATGATTTCTTGCCGACCTTCGGTGAAAAACCCGAAAGCTGGAAACCATCAGGGAAGCGAGTGAAGCGAGGATTGTATCGTACTCAACTGGACGAGCTAATTAACGCTGACGCTAATGGAGCAGCAAACATTTTAAGGAAAGTAGCGGCAACTTCGGGTTTTGCACTCGAAGGAGTCAGTAGAGGCGCTTTGACAACGCCTTTGAGAGTCCGATTGTGGACGGCTTAAGAATCCCCGTGTCTTCAGACTGGGGAGTGTCAAAAATAGCGCTTAATAAACTGAATGACCTCTGCTAGTCCGGTATTGTTTTTGAGGTTGGTAAAGATAAAGGGTTTATCGCTGCGCATTTTTTTCGCATCCCGTTCCATGACGTTGAGATCTGCACCAACTAAGGGAGCCAGGTCGATTTTATTAATCACTAATAAATCAGATTTTGTAATTCCCGGGCCGCCTTTACGGGGGATTTTATCACCAGCAGCCACATCAATGACATAAAGGGTAATATCGACTAATTCGGGACTAAAGGTAGCCGCTAAATTATCACCACCACTTTCGACAAAGAGGAGATCTAAATCAGTAAAGTGTTGCTCGAGTTGCTCGATCGCCACTAGATTAATGGAAGCATCTTCTCGAATCGCTGTATGGGGACAGCCTCCGGTTTCTACACCAACAATGCGATCGCTAGATAATGCCCCAGATCGGACTAAAAATTGGGCATCTTCTTGGGTATAGATATCATTGGTTACCACCGCAATTTGATACTGGTCTCGCAAAGTTTGACACAGTAAATTTACCAAGGCGGTTTTTCCCGATCCAACGGGCCCAGCCACTCCTACACGCAATTGAGTCATAAATAAAGTACTTTTTGTTTCAACTAAATCCCTGAGAAAGAGTAAGTTTAAGGGAAAAACAGTTTAGCCATTACCCATTACCCCGGTTTAGCTTCTAAAGAGTCGAGTATATTGGGTTTCGTGGGCCATGCAGTAGAGGGAGAATCCCCAGCTACAACTATAAAGGTTATCGTCTTCTAAAGCCAGAATTTCAGGGACGATCGCCGTAATATGAGGATGAAGCTCAAGTAACAGCTTTTGACCTGTAGTTTGACCGAGGGGAATCAGCTTCACGCCAGCGGTGATTAGGTTAGACACCCAACTTTGCAGATAGGCTAAAAGGGCATTTGCAGGGGAAATCTGCCAAGATTGGGCGGCGATCGCAAATACCAGGGGATAGCTCCATTCTGGCCCCAACTCCTGTAAAATGGGTGCAAGATCGGGGACTAGCGTTTGCAGAAGTAGACCCAGCGATCGCCCCATTTGCACGGTTTGTTGTCGTAATTCTTCCGTTTCTCTAGTGGCCAGAAGCCAATGATTCCAATAGCGCAGCGTCGCATAATCTTGCTTTTGCATAGCTTCCCCTCCCCGGATTAACGCTGCTCCATCCAGGCGAATAGAACCTAATCGTAACCCATCCCTCAACCACTGCTCTAAAGCAGTTTCATCGGTAATTTTTCCCTGTTCAACGAGGGTTTCTAAGCCTTCGGAATAACTGTAAGCTCCTACGGGTAAGGTGGGACTGGCTAATTGTAATAAGGATAATAAGACAGAATCCTGCATATGGTATTTGTCATTGATACGATCAATAATAATAGTGAACAGTAACTCAAAAATCCCAATTTCTATAGTGTTGCGCCCTAGAGTAGGGGAATTCCCTTCCGCTTCCCCTAAAATCCGACACTAGGGGGGTGTGGAAATGGCTTCTGATTTCACAAGTACTGTATCCCTTACCCAGTCTTCCCTACAGCCTTTTCGATGGTTGAGGTAGCGTCGGACTAGATAGGACAAGGGTTTGAGCGATTTTCACTGGCTTTTTAGCCTTGAGTGAACTATAATTAGGGGGGTGTGTCGGAAATGAACCTTGAAAACTAAATACAGCAAGGGTCTCGGAAGCCAGCGGTTGAAACCCATCTAAATCCCTATGAGGGATTGAAACGAGAAAGTGAAACAACGAAGCTTTTCAGCGATTAGCCCCCGTTGAAACCCATCTAAATCCCTATGAGGGATTGAAACAAGAAAGCCTTGGACGATACTGAGGCAACTGTGGATGTTGAAACCCATCTAAATCCCTATGAGGGATTGAAACTATGAAGAAAAGATGGAGCATCTCAACGCAGCAATGTTGAAACCCATCTAAATCCCTATGAGGGATTGAAACAGAGATTTTAAGAAATGCAAAGCAACCAATGACAGCAAACTTGGTTGAAACCCATCTAAATCCCTATGAGGGATTGAAACGTTTTCTCAGGACTATGGGGGCGAAAGTTTTCACTTATGTTGAAACCCATCTAAATCCCTATGAGGGATTGAAACTTTTATTTTGCACTGAAGTACTCCCCTTCTCGTTCGTATTGTTGAAACCCATCTAAATCCCTATGAGGGATTGAAACTTTAATGGCGCTTACGCCATTTGCAATTTATATCTCATTGTTGAAACCCATCTAAATCCCTATGAGGGATTGAAACAGGGACTTCCTGCACGATGCCTTCTTCAAGCATTTCGTTGAAACCCATCTAAATCCCTATGAGGGATTGAAACTGCAACGCCAAATTGAGAGAGATGTGGCCCGCCAGTGTTGAAACCCATCTAAATCCCTATGAGGGATTGAAACATCCAACATCCTCTGAAGGCTGTACCACGGGATGTATGAGTTGAAACCCATCTAAATCCCTATGAGGGATTGAAACCAAATTTTCTACTTGCAAGCGCTCCATACTTTCAAGTTGAAACCCATCTAAATCCCTATGAGGGATTGAAACCAAACCTATTTTTACTATTTCCGCAATTTATGGCAAGTTGAAACCCATCTAAATCCCTATTCCCTATTCCCTATTCCCCATTCCCTATTCCCTATTCCCCATTCCCTAGCGCGCAGCGCTATGATTGATACACTCGTCCTTTCCAGCCGCCACCGCGACCTTGCCAGTGACGTAGAGCTGAGTCTAGAGTCATGAGAGTATAGAGCGAAGCGATAAGAGGTAGGGCAAAACCGGCTAAGGGAAATTGGTGATAGAGTTTAGCTGTGGGGGTATAGGCGATCGCCATTAATGCCCAAGTCAGCCCCCCGATCGTCGTCAGAATGGGCACACCAGAAATCCATCCCCACACACAAGCCACCACGGGCAAAATATAGACCAGCACCATCCCCAAAAGCGTTCCCAGCAATAACCAGGGAGAATAATTGAGTTGGGTAAAAGCTGTTCGAGCAACCATATCCCAGATGGGTTGTAACGTGCTGTAAGCGCGCAAACTGTACGTTGTTTCACTTAAGCCTAACCAGATGCGCCCGGAGCCAGTAGACTTCACCGCTTGAGCCAAAGTACAATCATCAATCAGAGCATCTCGCAGGCGCTCCAATCCGCCAATTCGGGTTAGGGCATCTGGCGTAATTAAAATACAACCCCCTGCTGCTGCTGCCGTGGATTTACGGGGATTATTCACCCAAGGAAACGGATAGAGTTTTTGGAAAAAGAAGACAAAAGCCGGAATCAATAGATGTTCCCAAACACTTTCACAGTGTAATTTAACCATCACTGAGACTAGCTCTAGATCCTCCTGTTGGGCTTTGTATACCAATTGGCTTAAGTGTTCCGGAGAATGTTCAATATCAGCGTCGGTGAACAGATAATAATCCGGAGGAGAAGATTGGCATTGGTAGTATTTAACGCCTTGTTCCATGGCCCAGAGCTTCCCAGTCCATCCAGAGGGTAAAGATTCTGAAGAAATGACCGTCACGCCATCAAAGGATTGAGCTTGGATTCTGGTATCATCAGTACTTTGGTCATCTATAACCAGAATAGAGTAGGGGCCGGGATAATCTTGATCGACGAGCGATCGCACACTCCGACTCATCACCTCACTTTCATTCCGCGCTGGGACGATTACACCCACTTTGGGATAACTCGCCTGCGGCTCATCCCCAGCGTTGACCGATACCTCTAGCCGTTGATTGGCCCACCAAAAGTTACCCCAAAAACAGAGTAAAATCACCCAAATTATTCCCGATACACTCAGGCTAATCATCAACATAACGCCATTGAACATGAAATACGAACAACTATCCTCCTTCCGATCCGTCGATGCTCCCCATCCCTCCATTCCTTTGCTTTAATGGAGGATGGATTGATTGATTGTTACAACAGGAGTAATTACATATGGTGGAGGCAGTGAGGGTCAGGACTCCGGCAAGCGCAGCTAACTTGGGCCCTGGCTTTGATTGTATGGGAGCAGCGCTAACATTGTATAATGAATTTTGCTTTTCGCTCCTCCCTGATGAAGGTTCCCTAGACATTGACCTGAAGGGAATTGATGTGGTTCACCTGACCACAGATGCTGATAACTTAGCGTATAAATCCTTTAAGCGGTTGTACGATCGCCTGGGAAAAAAGACCCCAGGGGTGAAAATTGAGATTGATATGGAAATCCCTCTGACGCGAGGGTTAGGCAGTTCAGCAACGGCAATTGTGGCTGGATTAGTAGCCGCTAATCATTTGGCAGAGAGTCCCTTAAGCCAAACTGAACTGATGGAATTGGCGATCGCCATAGAAGGATTTCCAGATAATGTGGTGCCCGCCCTCTTAGGGGGCTGTCATTTAGCCACAAAAGACGAAGGCGGTTGGTTAATCTGCGATATTCCTTGGCACGAGACCATTATTCCAGTGGTTGCCATTCCCAACTTTGAGTTATCCACCGCAGACGCACGCCGGATCTTGCCCAGTGGATACGATCGCCAAGATGCCATCTTTAATATCAGCCATATCGGACTATTGGTGCGAGGGCTGGAAACCGGTAATCCAGAATGGTTGAAAAGGGGCATGGAAGACCGCATTCATCAACCCTATCGTAAAACCCTAATTCCTGGCTATGATGAGGTCAAACAAGCAGCCATAGAAGCTGGCGCTCTGGGCGTTGCCATTAGTGGTGCAGGGCCGACGTTGATTGCTTTTGTCAATGCAGATCGAGGGACTGAGGTGGGTACAGCAATGGTAGAAAGCTGGAAAACTCACGGTATCCATGTCGATGCTTTATCGCTCATGCTCGATCACAAGGGAACAACCGTGGAAACGGTTGAGCTGGAATAACCTTCCCCTCAAGTTGGGGAAACGTTCTGTAGTCTAGGTCACAAAAAAACGATCCAACTGGATTAAAATAGTTTCTCTGGCAAATTACTTAACGTTTCCTTAACTCAGGCAACAGGAGTGTAACGGTATGGCACATCGTATTGGTCGGCGTAAGTTTCTCGTCTATGGTTCTGCTGCTCTAGGCACGAGTATTTTACTCAAAGCTTGTGGGGGTCCAACAGATACAGCGAATGAAACATCTGAGCCGGTAGAGCAAAGTAATAGCACTACTCCAGCAGCAAGCAATACGATTAAAGTCGGTATTTTGCATTCCCTGAGTGGAACCATGGCGATTAGTGAAAAAAGTGTGGTGGAATCGACCCAATTAGCGATCGACCATATCAATGAAATGGGTGGAGTCCTCGGAAAACAGATCGAGGCGATCGTCGAAGATGGCGCTTCTGACTGGCCCACTTTCGCTGAAAAAGCCAGAAAGTTGATCGATCAAGACCAAGTGGTAGCGATTTTTGGCTGTTGGACTTCTGCCAGTCGCAAGGCTGTTTTACCAGTGTTTGAAGAAAAAGACCATATGCTTTGGTATCCTGTGCAGTATGAAGGCCAGGAATGCTCAAAGAATATTTTCTACACAGGAGCCGCTCCGAATCAACAAATTGAGCCTTCAGTAGACTGGTTATTAGCAGAGAAAGGTACAGAATTTTTCTTAGTCGGCTCTGATTATGTATTCCCCCGCACCGCCAATACGATTATTAAAGAGCAACTGGCTGCCAAAGGTGGAACTACCGTAGGAGAGGATTATTTACCCTTGGGGAATACGGAAGTGACCCCCATTATTACGAAAATTCGCCAAGCTTTGCCCGATGGTGGAGTAATTTACAATACTCTGAACGGGGATAGTAATGTCGCCTTCTTTAAGCAGATGCAAGGCGCTGGGCTAACTCCAGATAAGTATCCGGTAATGTCGGTGAGTATCGCTGAAGAAGAAGTGAAGGCGATCGGGGTCGAATATCTCAAGGGTCAATACGCCGCTTGGAATTACTTCATGACTGTCGAAAATCCAGCCAATGAGAAATTTGTCGCTGACTTCAAGGCCAAATATGGAGCAGAGCGCGTTACCAATGACCCCATGGAAGCCGCTTATATTGGTGTCCATATCTGGAAACAGGCTGTAGAAGCAGCCGGAACGGCTGATAATTTAGATGCTGTCCGTGAAGCCGCTTATGGTCAAACCTTTGAGGCTCCAGAAGGACCAGTGATGATGAATAATAGCCATCATTTGTCCAAGTGGGTACGGATCGGAGAAGTGCGTGACGATGGTCTGTTTGAAATTGTCAACGCTACCGATGCTGCGGTTTCTCCCCTCCCTTGGAACCAGTTTGTAGCCGAAACCAAAGGCTTTGCCTGTGACTGGTCAGATAAAGCCAAAGGAGGCAAGTTCAAGATTTAGAATTAACAATTAATGATGAATAATTGTTAGGTATCTGTAGGGGCGAAAAATTTTTCGCCCCTACAAATTTTTGTAATACTATTTCTTTTTAAGAGTGCTACTAATCGATTTTTGAGAAGCAAGTTGCTCTTTCCCACTTGTTAAAACACAACATCAGACAGAAATGGTATAAATATTATTATTAATTTGGAGAAAATCGTGCAACTGTTACTCGAAGGAATTTTTAACGGCATTAGCATTGGCTCTGTTTT
Organism: Roseofilum reptotaenium CS-1145; assembly: GCF_028330985.1. Taxonomy (NCBI): domain Bacteria; kingdom Bacillati; phylum Cyanobacteriota; class Cyanophyceae; order Desertifilales; family Desertifilaceae; genus Roseofilum; species Roseofilum reptotaenium. Next base: position 24,749 of record NZ_JAQMUE010000077.1, read on the forward strand.
GCTCATGGCTGCCCTAGGTCTAGCGATTATTTTCGGCTTAATGGGTGTCATTAATATGGCTCACGGCGAGTTGATGATGCTAGGCGCTTATACCACATTTGTGGTGCAAAATGGTTTTAAGGCCATGGGCGATCAATTCTTTGAAGTTTATATCTTTTTTGCTCTACCGGCCGCCTTTGTTGTCGCCGCAATCATGGGAATTATTCTAGAGCGAGGGGTGATCCGGTTTTTGTATGGCCGCCCCTTAGAAACCCTGTTAGCCACTTGGGGGGTGAGCCTAATTCTACAACAGTTTGTCCGGAGTGTGAGTTGGCAAATGGTGATTGGGTTAGGGGTATTTTGCCTGCTGTTTTTTGGTGGTTGGTGGGTGGTATCCCGTCGCCCGAATTTTGAGCAGATGCGTAAATGGGCACTCTCGATCCTCTTACCTCTATCTGCCGGAATTGCTCTTACCACAGGGATTATCCTAGGTAATATCTTTAAATTAGCCGTCACTCAACCCTGGTTTGGAGCGCAAAACGTCGATGTCACTGCTCCCTCTTGGTTACGTGGGGGGATTCCTATCCTCAACTTCCAACTCCCCTACGCTCGCTTATTTATCATCGCCTTAACTGCAATCTGTGTGGTCGGAATTTATGTATTTTTACAGCGATCGCCCTGGGGATTACGCATTCGAGCCGTTACCCAAAACCGCACGATGAGCGCCTGCTTAGGCATTCCCACCCATCAAGTTGATGCGCTCACATTTGCCCTCGGTTCTGGGTTAGCAGGGGTGGCTGGATGTGCCATTAGCTTACTCGGTTCTGTCGGCCCCAATACAGGACAAAATTATATTGTTGATGCTTTTATGGTGGTTGTCGTCGGAGGTGTGGGTAAATTGGTGGGTAGCTTAGTGGCAGCCTTATCCATTGGTACCTTAAACTATCTCATCGGTTCCGGCACCCTCGCCTTAATTGCCACTCCTATTCAACCCATTGCGGATTTCTTTACCTTTTTTGCCACGACTAGCATGGCAAAGGTGATGGTATTTGCGTTCATTATTGCTTTCCTGCAAGTCCGTCCGGCAGGGATTTTCCCGCAAAAGGGGCGCACAGTCGATGCTTAATCATGAATCCTTAGTTCCAAACTTAAAGAGAAATGATATTAGGGCATGATCATTTGAGTATTTCTTTACTTTTCCTCTCCTATGACTACTTGGGGTTGTTCTGTTGTCTGTTCTTTATTTCCTTCCTGATCTACATCGATGGAGCTTGCTGTTTAACGATCTCTGACCCAGCGCGATCTCCTCCTTGGCCTGATCGCCTCCTCTCTTAAGATACAAGGGGCGGGTTTTAACCAGCTCTGGGAAACCTACCATCAATCCTGTAAACCCGTCCCATCCCCAGCACATCAAACATTAATTTAACTAAACGTATTGGTTTGCTGGTTACCATGTCCAACTTGCGCCCCTTTCACCTCCGCTTCAAATGTCGTCTGAAAGCTCCCAGGGATTGACTCTTTCGACTCCATCTCATCGAGCAGTTTCTGAGCAGCCGCTAGAATTTCCTTATCCTTATCTGCTCCTGCTTCGAGTAACTTTTTCTTCAAAGGAGCTTCGTAAGTTCCCGTATCGCTCTCATGTTCTTCCAACACCATTTCCGCTTTCGGTTCTCCACCAAACTTGCGCTTAATCAATGCCTTCAGCCCTTGATACGCATCCGGTGCAGCATCACCCGCTACTAACGCTGCCATAATCAAACCAAGAGGCTCTATATTTCCTCTCCCATCAGATCAATTATCTACAATTCCCGGCTTCCTTCATTATGCTCGTTCTGCCACCATAATTAATCTCGATTTTCCATCACGCCTACCAGGGATTGTAAATCAAAGTCACGATCGCGCCCACTCAGACAAATCCCCGAACTCATCACCGTTAAATCCCCTTTACTAATGGCAGAAACATGGTGTTCTCCATCCGCCGTTGTCCATTCTACGTGCCAATAATCCCCTCGATCGGCAAATTCTTGCAGCGCTCCTCCCCCTTGTTTCAGCGCTTGATTTAAGCGACGGCGATCGCGTTTTTCCGTACCAAATTCTTCCTGTTGTCCAGCTACCAATTCATAAGTAATTTTGGCTTCTGGAGTCATGCCCGAAAACTGGAGCGTTTCCGGGTCAGTTAACTGTTTTAAGTGCTGCTTGAGCGTGTCCGTAATTTGCGGGTCTGCGCGGCGATCCACACTTTCAAACAACCAGGTAGACCCATCTCCACGGGCGATAATCGTTTCAAATGCCCCGCCCTCAGTAACCAAATGAACCGGAGTCGGTTGAGTAATGCCATAGCGTTTTCTTGCTTCATCCCCATTTACCGGATAAGCTAACCAAGTTTGTCCTTTCAGGCGATAACTGAGCCAAAATCTTAGGGGTTTGAGCAAATTTAAATACTCGCTAATTTGCGGCAAAGTTGGCTCATCCACCCATTGAGCTGTTCGCGTATCGAGAGGTTTGAAAATGCCCCAGCCTTCAAAGTCCGCCGGTTGCGGTTGAAAACAATACGCGATAGAGGCGATCGCCGTTTTCACCCTTCCTCCCGCTACACAAGGTGCGAGAAATTCCTGCTCTTGTAATTCTTGTTCCTGGTTTGCCAGTTGATTTAAAAGGTTGTTGATATCCATAAGCACCACGCGCTGGTAATCGGTAATGGGTCACCTTTTTCCCTGAAAGTTTTCCTATATACCGTTGTAACCCATGGGTCGAGATCTCGCTCGAATCTGAGGTAAGGATGATCTCAAGAATCACTCAGAAAGAATTAATCTGCGATCGCTCCATCTCGAATAGGCTAGAAAGTATCCATTAACCTCACTGAAAATCTATGGACACCAAAGATATACTCGCTATAATACATCCTACCCTAGCTGTAGCCCTTGTTTATCCCCTCATTGGTATTGTGGTTCACTTCGCCTGGCAAACTCGCCAACGACGATTACAAATAGCAGCAGGGGATAAAAGTAAAATTCCGACTATCGTTGGCCCAGATCATGTCAGAATTGGCCAATGGCTCACGGGTTCTGTAGTTGGCATCAGCTTAGTTGCCCTGGCTTATGTCTTGTTTATTGATAAACCCCGCTCTAGTACCGCTGAAGCTATTTTAGTCGCCCTGTTATTTGCTGCTACTATTACTTCCCTAGTTTACCTCTTCCGCGTTAGTAAACGTGGCTCTAAATTATGGCGAGGTGTATTTGCAACCGGTGCAGGTATGGGTCTAGTCGTTCTAGGTTGTCAAGATGGTGTGTTTCGACGGGGCTATGAATGGTATATTTCTCACTATTATTATGGTATTACTGCGGCCCTATTAATGATTTTCTCTTTAGCGATCGTACAAGATATTTACCGCGATCGCTCCCATAAATGGCGCATGGCCCACATTATCCTGAACTGTGTCGCCGTCTTATTGTTTTTTGGTCAAGGATTCACCGGTTCCCGTGACTTGCTAGAACTTCCCCTCGATTGGCAAAAACCCTATGTCTATCAGTGTAAGTGGAGTGCAAAAACCTGTCCTCAGTTAGGCGATTAATGCCGCGATCGTCAGGGGTTAATAAAACTTTACTTCACGTCAGTTTTGAATAACCGGAAACGTTTAGACTCTCTTTTGCTGTAATCTCGGTTCTTGGGTCAAATTAGCCGCAAAATGCCCTTAACCAAAACTGACATTATTTAATCAGGGAAACTTTAGTTAACAAGGGGGATAATTCCCCTTGTTAATCGTCTTACGTAATCTTCTCAATAGATAGCAAGCTAGAGTTGAAGTAATATAGTCAATCTAAATAACAGTGAGACATTTTTGTAGGGGCAAATTTTTTTCACCCCTACATATACTTGTTGAAACTAATTTCAAGATATACTAGAAAAACCACTATAGTATTCTTACTTGGGTGTTTCGCATTACCTCTGAACCAAGACAGATGTGGATAGAAGACAGGTATACCTATCAACTCTCCAAAGTTCTATCGGGTGCATCAGTTCAGCAAAAGCCAATGAGGACTTAAGATCATGGATGAACAGCATCCCGAATTAGCCTGTTTAGTTGTACAAAAAGATGCAGACGAAGCAACTAAACGAGCCAACTTAGTGGAAGAACTCCTCGCTATTGGTACCGCTCTATCAGGGAGTCACGATTTACAACAGTTATTAGATCTGATTTTGTCCAAAAGTCGGGAAATCACTTCTAGTGATGCCGGAAGTGTCTATTTAGTCAACCACAAAGAAGATGCCCAAGAGTTGATTTTTAAGACCGCCCAAAATGATTCGATCTCGACCCGTCTGTTTCAGGAATTTGCTATTCCCTTAACTCCGAAAAGTTTAGCCGGTTATGTAGCTCTGACTGGGGATACCTTAAATATTGTCGATGCGTACCAACTCCCCTCGTCCGTTCCTTATCAACTCGATCGCAGCTTTGACCATGATTTTGCTTATCGGACTTGTTCTGTTTTGGTGCTGCCGATGCAAAATAATGAAGGGACAGTCATTGGAGTCTTACAGTTAATTAATCGCAAACACCAACCGGATCTGCACATTACGGCCACTAATGCTCTAGAGAATACTTTACCGTTTAGCCAGTTTCAAGAGCAAATTGTGCGATCGCTCGCTTCCCAAGCGGCTATTTCCATTGAACGAAATCACCTACAACAAAGTATTGAAACTCTATTTGAGGGTTTCGTGAAAGCCTCTGTACAAGTTATCGAAGCCCGCGATCCGACCACTTCTGGACATTCGGAACGGGTAGCAGAATTAACCGTTAGACTAGCCCAAGAAGTGAATGATATTCACTCCGGCCCCCTCCATTTAATTTGGTTTAATGACCGGCAACTTCAAGAAATTCGCTATGCCTCTTTGCTACATGATTTTGGTAAAGTCTTGGTTCCGGAAACCATTTTAGGGAAGCGAGAAAAGCTTTATCCCGAACAGTTAGAAGTGATTCGCCATCGATTTTCCTTGGCTCAACGGACGTTAGAAATGGAGTGCTATCAAAACAAGTTTAAGTATTTAGTCGAACATCCCAGTCATCACCATTCAGAAGATACGGAAGAGGATTGTCCCCATTGCGATCGTTTGGGGCAATTAGACCAGGAATTAAATCAGGCGATCGCCTACTTAAAAGAATCTTTAGCCCTAATTGAAGACCTCAAGCGTCCCTTAGCCATTGAAACAAAAGAACTCAAGACTCATTATCAGACGTTCAAGCAGCAATTAGAAAAGATTGCCCAATTCACCTATCGAGATGTGGATGGTCAACAAAAACCCTTACTCAAACCCGACGAAATCGCTCAGTTACTGGTGGTTCGAGGCAATTTAACGACTCAAGAACGGTTGGCGATCGAGGCCCATGTCACCCATTCCTACGAATTTCTCAAGCGCATTCCCTGGACAAAAGGTTTACAAGATATTCCGGCGATCGCCTACGGACACCATGAAAAACTTGATGGCAGCGGATATCCCCAAGGACTCCATCAACAAGATATCCCCATGCAAACCCAAATGATGAGCGTTGCCGATATCTATGACGCGCTCACTGCCGCAGATCGCCCCTATAAACGCCGCCTTCCCATTGATATCGTCATGAAAATTCTCCATGAAGAAGCCAACAACGGCAAAATTAACCCCGATCTTGTTCTCCTCTTTGAACAGCGCCAAGTCTTTACAGCTCTCGGCCACACCTGGCCAAAAGAGAGCGTATCAGCCGCCTAAGAACAATGAATAATTAACAATTAATAATGAACCATTACGTCTGATGGATTCATATTTTCATTCCCATTAGACGTAAACTCATATCAAATTCATTTATTCGTGCTACACACCAATCACCATGTATCCGTGTCCTCCTATCCCCCCCATCTCCCCATTCTCCCCCATCCCAAAATTTGTAATTCTTATCATTTCCCCCTCTTTTCCCCACAACTTCCACAACATTTCCACAAGTTTCCCTGGTCTTTTCCACAACTTCTCCAGAATTTTACACAACCTTAATCTGACAGAACTCCTATCTCACCGTATCACTAGGCTTGACTTGGGGATTTTCCTCCAGGGGTGACGGTCTCGATTCTCTATTCTAGAAAAATAAAGTTATGTAACAAAAACTAGCTTCAAACCCTTATTCTATCGTTTATGTAACAAAAAATGATTGGCTTTTTTAATATTTCGCAACATTGACAAGACCCCCCATTCGTAGCACACAATAGAGTCGCAAGGCATCATGCCAACATCCACTCAACCCAACCCTAGAGGGCTGCATATGCATACTACAACTGTGAGTATTCTGGCAGAAATACCTGAAGACCTCCACGAATCCATCCAATGCTATTTAGAAAATCATCCCGATTGGGATCAAGAGCGGGTATTTTCTGCGGCCTTGTCCCTATTTTTGCTGCAAAATGGAAATGGTCAGACTCCAGAGAGCCATCAATCTAGCTATCGGAAGGCAGCACGGGTTTATCTTGATGCTCTATTTAATATATCTGCTCTGCCTTAACGGTCTGCACCTGTTATTTATCCGGTCTTAACCTTCCTATCACTGATTCAACCTCATCAATTGAGCGGCTCGATACATCTAAAGTTGTTAACCCAGGCCAGAGTTGCTGAAGTGAATGATTAATGTAGGTCTAGAATCGGATTTGTTATTGGCCAATCCTCGCTTACCCCAGTTTGTCTATTGGAGAGGCCAATTACATTAGGAGACTTAAAACCCATTCTAGAGGATCAATTAGAACACTTATCAGAATTACATAAAAGAGAGCGATCGCCGGTTTTTCTCCCTCCCCTCTGGAAACGCTACAGTAGAGGAATCGAATCATACCCAGATAACCAGAAGATGCGATCGCCCCTACCCTTACTCACCGTTGAAGAATATCTACACGCTGAAGCAGATAGCCCCATTCGCCATGAATACCTAGGCGGGCAAGTCTTTGCCATGGCAGGTGCAAGTGAAGAACACAATCTCATTGCCGGAAATCTTCTTGCTCTGTTGCGTCCCCATCTGCGAGGAACCGACTGTCGGGTATTTATATCCGACATGAAAATTCAAATTCAAGACCATATTTTTTACTATCCAGACTTGCTCGTAACCTGTAGCCGGAAAGACAATCATCAATACTTCAAAACTCAGCCCAACCTGATCGTTGAAGTCCTTTCCAAAAGTACAGAAAGCCTTGACCGACGAGAAAAACTCACGAACTATCAAAAACTAGAAAGCCTCAAAGAATACGTTCTTGTCTCCCAAGAGAGAATCCAAGTTGAAGTCTATCGCCAAGAGGCTCCTGGCAACTGGACAGTCCAAATCTTAGACGCAGAAAGTGAATTAACCTTAGAATCAGTAGGACTAACCCTCACCATGGCCCAGATCTACGAAGATGTCTTCAATCTGGCATAATCGAGGGTAGTCATTATTTTTGCTGAGTTTGAACGTCGTCGCGATCGACAGTAATTGTAAGGAGTTTACTTGTGCTGACTGCAACTGAAGTAATAACAGAAAAAAAAGTTTGGACAGATGAGGAATTCATGGCACTGCCCAAGGACGGACACTGCTATGAAATCGTAAATGGAGAATTGATCGACATGGGAAATTCAGGGGCATTACATGGCAATATTGCCATTATTCTAAGCTCTGCTCTTTTTGCAGTAGTCAATACCCAGAAACTAGGAGCTTTGTTTGACTCCAGCACTGCCTTCAAAATGAAAAATGGGAATAGGCGCTCTCCTGATATTTCCTTCTTTGCTAAAGAGCGTTTGCAAGGAATGACCGAACTCCCCTCTGGATTTTTAGAGGGTGCGCCCGATCTAGTCGTTGAAGTCCTATCTCCTGGCAATACCGTTGAAGAAATACACGACAAACTGGTGGAGTATTTTGAGAATGGTACTCGCCTAGCCTGGATTATTCACCCTAGCGAACATTATGTCTTGGTTTATCGCTCTGCCCAAGAACCCGATCGCCTGCTGAAATCTGTTGACGCTTTAGACGGTGAAGAGGTGATTCCTGGCTTTACCTTACCCGTGGCCGATCTATTCCAGAGACTTTCATTTTAACGAGAAAATGATTTATTGAGAATTAACCGAGTATGGAACCATCTGGCCCCGAAACTCAGCCGGGCACGTATAGTGGGGATAATCCAACAACCCCTCCTCAAAACTCTCCGCCTTCAAAGACTCCTCCTTTCCCACCGTGTTCAAGTTTCAATCCCATTCATCGCTATCAATTTCCACTTGGCATCAAACTCATCACATAATGCTGTAATACCGGCTGTAAGGCATAAAATTTTTCCTCTTTTTCAATTAAATAACGCCGAGTTAAAGATTGTAAAGCATTTAGTAGGTCTGAGGATGAAATGGGTTGATGCTCTAGTAATCTTGCCAGGTTAACCGGTTTGCCCTCTCTCGCCAACAGAAATATGACTTCTTTTTCAGTTTCCGATAACCGATTAAACTGTTGGTCTAAATTATCTTTTAAATCTTCAGGTAGTATAATATCGTCCTCAACAAATAACTCACTGGGGCTGAGTTCTAAATCTTCCATTAAAGTTGCCAATGTTTTTAACCATAAAGGGTTCCCTTGGTAGAGGGAAGTCAGCGATTGACTAATCTCCGAACTGGCAATCCCGCGATCGTCAAATATTTTTACAGCCTCTTTGTAGTTTAACCCAGTCAGTGTAAGGCTGCGAACGGCATCGTATTTGCTTTTGCACTGGGCAACTTCTCTCGGTTGTTCCCAACCAGTAAGCAACAAACAACTGTGATGATATAATTCCTCAATTTGCTTAAAGAAGGTTCCATAATCTTTCGTTTCCGGTTTATATTCTCCTGAAATTTTTCCATCACTAAATAGATTTTGAACATCATCAAAAACCAATAAGCAGCGATATTTTTGCAGATATTTACGCAGGGATAACCGCCTGTTTTTTTGAGGTACTGACTGGATTTCTTGCTGCTGGCGAAGAAAATCAATTAGATCCGTTTCTAGTTGGGCAAGCGTTGGGCAATTTTCTAGACTCCGCCACACCACATAGTCAAATTCATCTTTGATTTCTTGGATTAGTTTTGTCGCCAGTGTGGTTGTACCAATGCCACTTATTCCGTCAATGGTGACCAGACGACATTTTTCTTGAATAATCCATTTTTTCAGAGTTTTGAGTTCATCTGTACGATCATAACAAATTGGACAATCCGGCATTTCACTCAAATCTTGATGCCTGATTTCCGTTGTTATCCTGTCAGATTTTGTGGAATGATTTCCCGTATTGGGTATATTCGACTGGTGGTATGCATCCCTACAAAAATTGTAATTACTAATCTGTGCAAAGTCTTTGGCGCAATTGGAAGATATAATAGCAACTTTTAACCTTTCCATTGTAGCTCGATAATTAGATTTATGGACATCTTCCCCCAACATTTCTGAGAGTATTTGCCATAATTTAGAACCCACATCCCTAACATGACCTTCAGAACAGCGAAATCCATCAGCTATTTCTTGGTATGTCTTACCTTGGACTGTTCCTCGAAGTACCGCTTCTTGCAAGTCATCAAGGTGCTGCTCTGTCTTGGCTAATACCAACTCATCTGCGAGTTTTAACATTTCCTTAAGATTCATCCTCTCTCGCCCATCTCAGACTGGCTCTGATTATATCCTACATTTTCCGATGATTGCTGACATTTAGTGATAATTCCCAAATGGACTTCATTTTTTTCTCAGAAAAGTTCATACTAAATATTACATTTTCCGATTGCCTAAGTCTCAATCAATGAAATACTATTAAAAAGTCAATCAACCTTAAAAGCTCATGTCTCAAGTTATCTCTGTTAGTCCAGAAACTCTTCAGTCAGGAAATTCAAATCTAACCATAGATACCCAATCCGTTTATTCGGAATATCCTTTTCAAGAAATTTCTCAAGGATTATACAATGAAATTTCTAAGTCATTATATCATACTGAAAAAACTGAAGATGGTAGTGTTCCAGGTTTTTGCATATGTTGTATCCAAGGTTGTTGTGTCAGCCATTGCTGTATTCAATGTATGAACATTAATTAAATACATATAATGGAAAGGAGATGAATATGTACTACCCAAGCCAATATAATCATTTATTTGAAACCACAACGGCTAACGGAAAACCAGTTAGGTTATTAAGCAACCTTTTTTTTGGTGCATCAATACAGGTCAATGCAAAAGTCTATAAGGTTTTTAAGGAGGCAGAAATAAATGGATCGATTCAGGGTAAATATTTAAGTGCAGACGTTTGGCAGTATTTCCTTGACAAAGGTTTTGTTTGGACTGAAGCAACCTCCGAAGATGCGACAATCAAAAGTTTATTTAGGAGACAATTCAACGGAGATGCAATTGCTGCTCATTTAAAAGGTGGTGATTATGGTTTCATAACTTCTCTTAACTGCAATTTGGCTTGTCCCTATTGTTTTCAAAGAAGTAAGGCAGACTCTTGCGGATTTTTAACTCGACAACAAGTAGACTTAGCCTTCAATGTCATAGAAAGTCGTGAAACTAAAATTAAGAGTCTTGTAAAAGAAGACAAAGGCTTTTTGCCAAAAATTTCAATTACTGGAGGTGAACCTTTACTACCCAACAAAGCGAACTTAGAAGTTCTAGAATACCTGCTTGAACGGTTGGGGGATTTACAGTGGCCATACAGTATTACTACAAATGGAACAGAGTTAGCCAAATTTGTAAAGAATCGTTCCTTAGAAAAAAACTGTAATCATATCCAAGTGACTTTAGATGGATCTGCTGAAATTCACGATCGACGGCGTTGCTTTCGTAATGGTGCCCCTTCATTTGAAAAAATTTGTTCGGGAATTGATGCAGCTTTATCAGCTAACTGGCCAATTGTCTTACGGGTGAATTTAGATATAGATAGCGTTAAGTTTATCTCTCAACTTTCTCAATTCGTCCAAAAACAAGGATGGTGCAACAATCAACACTTTTACGCTTATGTATCGCCTGTAACGGATCATGGAAATATCGGTGATTATGAGAATCCTAATGAAGCAGATTTGCTCGTTAAGCTATTGGATATACTTCAAGAAAGTCCAGAGGTAAGGGAAGTTTTTGATATTCGGCATTTTCGAGGCTTTAGTTATGTAGAGCAAATGCTAAATAAAAAACCACGTTATCCGATTTTTTATCGATGTGAAGCTGTCCGAGAAATGTATATTTTCGATCCTAAAGGAGATATCCATGTTTGTCTTGAGGCGGTTGGAGATCGATCTTTTCGGATTGGAACCTACGATCCATCCTTGAGTTTAAATGATGCGTCAGTAACTAAATGGACTCAAAGAAGTGTTATGGACTTGGACAACTGTCGTAACTGTAAAGTTCGCTTTATTTGTTCTGGTGGTTGTGCTTTTGAGGGATTTAACTACCCAGAGAAAATTCATTGTATGCCTTTCCTGGAAGAAATAGATATTGCCTGGGAATACTACGTTAAAACTAAGCCAGAATTATTTAAGGGTAGCGCTTTGTGATGTCATGAAGGGCGATCGCACTTTTTCCTCCCTCCCCTCTGGAAACGCTACAGTAGAGGCATCGAATCATACCCAGGATAAGCAGAAGATGCGATCGCCCCGTTCGTCATGAATACCTGGGCGGGCATATCTTTGCCATGGCCCAAATCTACGAAGATGTCTTTAACCTGGGATAACCTATCACTTTTCAATTTTTCCTTGCTCCAACCAAGCTTCATATAAATCTGGTCGTCGCTGCTTCGTCCTCTCCACCTGCTGCTCGTAGCGCCATTGGGCAATTTTGCCATGATCCCCCGACAGCAAAACATCCGGAACCCTCTGGCCCCGAAACTCAGCCGGTCGCGTATAGTGAGGATAATCCAACAAACCCTCCTCAAAACTCTCCGCCTTCAAAGACTCCTCCTTTCCCACCGTCCCTGGTAACAGCCGAATTACCCCATTAACGATCGCCAAGGCCGGAATCTCACCCCCCGTTAGCACAAAATCCCCCAAAGACACCTCACGAGTCACCAAACTTAACACCCGCTCATCTACCCCCTCATAATGGCCGCAAATAATCGCCAACTGGTCATACTCCCTCGCCCAAGTTTTAAACAATCCCTGTTCTAGAGGCTCTCCCTGGGGAGTCATCAACAGCACCTCACGATGATTCCCCAGCGGTAAAGATTCCACCGCTGCAAAAATAGGTTCCGGCTTAATCACCATGCCCACACCCCCCCCATAAGGTTCATCATCTACCTTATGGTGCTTATCAGTGGTAAAATCGCGGGGGTTGGTCAAATAAACCTGAGCAATGTTTTTGGCAAGAGCCTTGCCCAACAATCCTGAACTCAGGGGGGACGAGAAAAAATCAGGAAACAGTGTAATGAGATCGAATCGCAAGAGTGACTCCTATTCAACTGAACTAGCATCACAGAGAGCGGATTTCCCTGTGATTAGATTATGTATTGGCCATTAAGCTATAGCATAGAAGATACCCGAAATCCCAGAGGTTGAAGGTCTTCAGGGTTGAATTGCTCAACCCCTTACTAGTCCCTTGTTGACCGCTTCAGAAGAGAATCCTTTTTTAAAACTTCTCTTCTAACCCCCATAAGTCACCATGATGTGTAAAGTCAGTTCCATGTTAAAGTTTCAATCCCAACCCCAATCGCCACACACGCCTCGATCGACCAAAACCTCAATTATGATCATTGGCGGTGCAGAAGACAAAATTCATGGTCGAGAAATTCTGCAAACCTTTTTTAAACGCTCTGGGGGGAAAGAGGCTAAACTCGGGATAATCCCTTCAGCCTCTCGCGAACCCTTATTGGTGGGCGATCGCTACCGCACCATTTTTACAGATATGGGTGCTAAAGATATCATGGTCTTTGACATTCGAGACCGGGAAAGTGCCAGCGCCTCCCAATGGCAAACGTTCCTCGAAGAGTGTACCGGAGTCTTCATGACTGGAGGGGATCAACTGCGGTTATGTGGACTTCTGGCCGATACTCCAGTGATGGAAACCGTGCGTAAAAAGGCCCAAGCCGGTCAAATTACCCTGGCTGGAACGAGCGCTGGGGCCGCTGTTATGGGAGAATATATGATTGCTGGTGGCGGCAGTGGTGAATCCCCCAATCGTTCCCTGGTTGATGTAACGACGGGATTGGCGATCGTGCCCGAACTGCTTGTCGATCAGCATTTCCATAACCGTAATCGTATGGCTCGACTAATCAGTGCCATATCTGCTTACTCAGACCGTATCGGCATCGGTATAGACGAAGATACCTGCGCGATCGTTGAAGGGGATGGACTCTTATCTGTCATTGGCAAAGGCACCGTCACCATCGTCGATCCTGGAAATCTCCTCTTCAACAATGAACACATCGTTGGTGCAACCGATCCCCTAAGTATCTGCAACCTCAAGGTTCATATCCTTTGCCATGGAGGACACTACAATATGCACTCAAGAGAAATCATTATCGATCCCGGCCAAACCGGAAACTGACCAATGTCAAGTTAAATCCCAAGAACTGTCCAATGTGAACAGTTTCTCATCCACTTTACCCTTCATGCTTACCAGAGGGTGGAATCAGGATGTCAAAATCGTTAACTAACAACCTGTATCAACCTATCTGCCATAGCAGCTTGCCTTCCTTAGCATCCCTAGCATTGCGCGATCCATCTGCCCCATGAAAATCCTCAGAACCCTAACCTTACGTGGCCCAAATTACTGGAGTATTCGCCGAACCAAATTGGTCATCCTACGCCTAGACTTAGAAGATCTAGCCGAAAGACCCTCGAATACAATTCCCGGTTTCTATGAAGGTCTCACCCAAGCTTTACCCAGTTTAGTTGAACACTATTGTGCCCCAGGATATCGGGGAGGATTCCTACAAAGAGTTCAAGAAGGCACATACATGGGCCATATTGTTGAGCATGTTGCCCTAGAACTGCAAACCCTGGCCGGAATGAGCGTTGGCTTTGGTCGAACTCGTGAAACTGCTGATTCAGGTGTGTATCAAGTCGTCTTTGCATACTTAGATGAAAAAGCGGGTCGATATGCAGGAAGAGCGGCTGTCCGACTGTGCCAAAGCATTGTCGAGACGGGCAGTTATCCCCTCTCGGAATTAGAACAAGATTTACAAGACTTACGAGAACTTTGGGCAGATGCAGCTCTGGGTCCCTCTACTGATGTTTTAGTCAAAGAAGCCACAGCCCGTGATATCCCTTGGATGCAACTGAGTGCCCGATTCATGATCCAATTGGGCTATGGGGTATACCAAAAGCGAATTCAAGCCACCCTCAGTAATAGAACTGGCATCCTGGGTGTAGAACTGGCCTGTGACAAAGAAGGAACTAAAAAAATTCTCCGGGATTCCGGCATTCCTGTTCCTAGAGGGACTGTAATTGAATACCTTGATGAACTCGAAGATGCTATTGATGAAGTCGGTGGCTATCCCCTCGTTATTAAACCCCTCGATGGTAATCATGGTCGCGGAATTACCATCAATGTCAAATCGTTTGAGGAAGCAGAATTAGCCTACGATGATGCCAGTGCTGCATCTAAAACCCGTCGGGTCATTGTAGAACGCTATTATGAAGGCAATGATCATCGAGTTCTTGTGATCAATGGTAAAGTGATCGCGGTTGCTGAACGAGTGCCAGCCCATGTGGTTGGGGATGGAAAATCTACCATTGCTGAGTTAATTGAAGAAACGAACCGTGACCCTAGGCGAGGACAAGGGCACGACAATGTTCTGACTCGAATTGAAATAGACCGAAATAGTATGAACTTGCTAGATCGGCAAGGCTATACCCTCGATAGTGTACCCAAAAAAGATGAAAGGTGTATGCTTCGGGCAACGGCTAACCTGAGTACGGGGGGGATTGCTATTGACCGCACCGATGAAATGCATCCCGAAAATATTTGGTTAGCTGAACGGGTGGTGAAAACTATTGGCTTGGATATTGCCGGAATTGATATCGTGACTTCTGATATTAGCCGCCCTTTGCGAGAAACGGATGGTGTGATTGTAGAAGTTAATGCAGCTCCTGGCTTTAGGATGCACGCAGCTCCAAGTTATGGGCTTCCCCGGAATATTGCTGCACCGGTGATGGATATGCTGTTTCCTCCGGGCACGCCATCGCGCGTGCCTATTTTTGCGCTAACGGGGACTAATGGCAAAACAACAACCACTCGCCTTACAGCCCATATCATGAAACAAACGGGCAAAGTGGTCGGATATACGACTACAGATGGCACGTACATTGGAGATTATTTAGCAGAACCAGGGGATAATACGGGGCCGCAAAGTGCCGAACTAATTCTAAAAGACCCGACGGTAGAAATTGCGGTGCTAGAAACAGCTCGTGGTGGTATTTTGCGTAGTGGACTGGCCTTTGAGCGCTCGGATGTGGGCGTAGTCTTAAATGTGGCGGCTGACCATTTAGGACTGGGAGATATTAACACCATTGAACAAATGGCTCAAGTGAAAGCAGTGGTAGCTGAAACAGTTAAACCCGACGGCTACGCTGTTCTCAATGCCGACGATCCCCGGGTTTGTGCCATGGTAGAACGCTTAAAATGCAATATTGCCTATTTTTCCATGGAATCGGATAACCAGGTAGTTAAACGGCATACGGCTCAAGGGGGTATGGCGGCAATTTATGACAAGGGTGACTTACTGATCCTCAAAGGGGAATGGAAAATGAGGATTAGTAAAGCGGTAGATATTCCGATGACGATGAAGGGGATGGCTCCATTCATGATTGCGAATGCTTTAGCAGCAAGTTTAGCAGCATTTGTCCACGGAGTGAGTCTTGAGGATATTCGAGCAGCGTTAGAGACGTTTGAGGCTTCATCAAGCCAAACCCCAGGACGGATGAATTTATTCGAGCTTGGTGATTATAGTGCTTTGATCGATTATGCCCATAATCCCCACAGTTATAAAGCGTTAGGGCAATTTGTGAAAAACTGGCCGGGAGAGCGCATAGGCGTGGTTGGCGGCCCTGGAGACCGCAGGGATGAGGATTTTATTACCCTTGGGGAGCTGTCGGTGGATATTTTTGACCGCATTATTGTCAAAGAGGATGATGATACTCGCGGCCGGCCTCGCGGAGATGCGGCTGAGTTAATTACTAAGGGGATTGAAAAGTGCGATCGCCAGTGTCAGTATGAGGTGATTCTCAATGAAACTGATGCCATTAATACAGCTTTAGACTCGGCTCCCAAGGAGAGCTTAGTTGTCATTTTGCCCGAAACGGTTTCACGGGCAATTCGCTTAATTGAGAGCCGCCTTCCGTCTAGAAATTAGGATTTGGGTGAGTCCGAAGGGTTTGCTTCTGAAGTGAAGTCAACCTCTGATTCTGACTCACTGTTCATTTCTGCTTTAAATCCACGAATGGTTTTGCCCATAGCTCTACCCATTTCGGGGATTTTTTTAGGCCCAAAAATGAGCAGAGCAACCACAGCAATAATGCCAATTTCTGGTAATCCGAGACCAAACATAGGGGTTTCCTGAGCTATAGAGTGAAGGGTTGCTGCTGCCTACCCTAGGGAGAGGGTTTTGGCGAGATCAAGCAACCTGGTATACTGATATGCTTAAAGGTTAGCATCCTTTGGAAGTCCCTTGCTGATGTCTTGAATGGGTGAAGGTCTGGTTATGTCACGAGTGGTATTGAGAGAGCAACAACATCCCCTAATTCGGCAGTTAGCCGATACTCTAGAGCAGGTTTGGAAAACTTATCTAGACCTGGAACCCTATGATTTGCCTGGAGAGTTAGGTTATGTGGAGGGACGACTAGAGGGGGAGAAGCTAACAATTGAAAATAAATGTTATCAAACGCCTCAGTTTCGGAAGATTCATCTGGAGTTGGCAAAGCTCGGCAAGGGTTTGGATATTCTCCATTGTGTGATGTTTCCGCGACCGAATTATAATTTGCCCATGTTTGGTTGCGATCTAGTGGCGGGTAAGGGACAGATTAGTGCAGCGATCGCCGATTTGTCTCCAGTGAATCCTAACCGCACCTTGCCAGAGTCCTATTATCGAGCGCTGCAATCTTTACCTAAACCAGAATTTGCCCAATATCGCCAACTCCCCCCTTGGGCGGATATTTTTTCCGAGTTTTGTTTGTTTATTCGCCCAGAAAATGAAGCGGAAGAAGTTCATTTTGTCGAACGGGTAGAGGCATTTATGAAAATTCATTGTGCCCAAGCCGCAGCCGCGCAACCCGTTTCCGCCGGAGAACAGAAGACAATTTTGGCCGGTCAACGCTATTACTGTACCCAACAACAACAAAATGATAAGACTCGCCGAGTCTTAGAAAAGGCATTTGGCCGCGAATGGGCAGATAATTATATGAATAAGGTGCTCTTTGATTACGTTGAAAACCCGGAAGACTGTGTGGTTTAACCTACTTTAATTCAGGCGATAATGGAGACTTGAGATAAGCTTGGATTGCCTGAAGTTCAGTCTCGGTGGGCGCGCTACGGCGATGGACTTCCTTGAGGAATCGTAAGCTTTCCCAGAGTTCAAGACCTTGGTGGCGACACAGATAAGCAAGACAGACCGTAGGCGATCGCTCTATACCCGCAAAGCAATGGATATAAAGAGATTTTCCTTCCTCTAGGGTTTGGTGAACCAGCTTAACCGCTTCGGCTAAGTCTTCAGGTTTCAATGGTTCTTGATAGTGACTATCGGGCAGAGGATAGCACAGACACTGAAATTGGCTCTTAAATTCAGGTTGGATTGCCCCTTCTGCCTCTGGACAGAGGGAGAGAATGGTTTCAATCTGTTCTTCCTGTAGACGGGCATAATGGTTTTTATGGATTGGCAGGGGGCCGATCGCCAATTTCCGAGGTAAAACCCAATGGCAACAAAATCGATCTTTACGGTTTGAAGATTGCCCTGGGGACTTTTGAGTTAATTTCTTCCAGAATGAAATCACGATAATCAGGAACGATTCAGATCATTAGTATAATCAAGGCGAGGTAAGAAACCTCCGGAATTTCAGTTGCTAAAGGTGATGTAGTAATCGTCAACCACCAGAAGGTGTTGAGTGTTAAACTATATCTCCAATAGTATAGAGTTGAATTTTAAAAAAAGCATATATGGCTAAATTGATAATGGCAAAGGCGATCGCTCAAGAACCCAAACGATTAAGTCCCTTAAAAACAAAGCAGAGAAAAAACATATGGGTAACATGGATACGATCTTCTGGGGCGATCGCCTTGGCGGGTTGTCTGACCTGGGGTAGCTTCCCCACCCTTGTTTTAGCTCAAAGTCCAGTTGCCCCCGTCCCCACTTCCTTACCCGTAGATGAAGGCTATACCCTCGGAGCAGGCGATCGGCTAAAAGTTGATATCTTTAACGTTCCTGAATATAGCGGCGAATTTTTGATTTTATCCGATGGCTCCCTCAATTTACCCGTTGTAGGTGCAGTGCAAGTTCAGGGGCTAACCTTTCCTCAAGCATCGGATAAAATAGCGACCGTTATGTCTCGCTATCTGCGGAACCCCATTGTTACCCTCAGCTTAATCAGTGTACGTCCTGTGAAAGTGGGCATAGCTGGAGAAGTCTATAGTCCTGGCGTATACTCCATGTCCTTAAATGGGAATGAAGAAGTTGCTTTACCAACCGTCACTCGTGTAATTGATTTAGCTGGAGGAATTACCCAAGCAGCGGATATCCGAAGGATTCAAATCCGTCGCTCTCGTTCCAGTCAACAAGACAGCGATCAGATCATTACGGTAGATTTATGGAGATTATTACAAACTGCCGATCTAAGTCAAGACCTCTTATTAAGAGATGGCGATAGTCTCTTTATTCCGACTGCCACAGATGTAGATTTACAAGAAAGTAGTATTTTAGCGAATGCCAGCTTTGCTGGTGCAGACTCAGGCCCTTTAAAAATTGCAGTCGTCGGTGAAGTAAATCGACCGGGCCCCTATACCATCAACAATAACTCAGAAGAAAATGATGTTACCGTGACTGCTGCCATTCAATCAGCCGGGGGCATCACAGAACAAGCTGATATTCGCAATATTCAAGTGCGGCGGTTAACCAAATCGGGAAAAGAGCAAATTGTTGATGTTGATTTGTGGAAACTCCTTCAAGAAGGCGATTTACGCCAGGATATGCCTCTCCAAGAAGGGGATACCATTGTTATTGGCACGGCCACTGAACTGAGTCCAGATGAAGCCACAGAACTAGCTTCAACCAGCTTTTCCCCAGCAGTGATTAACGTTAATATTGTGGGAGAAGTTATCAGACCGGGTAGAGTAGAAGTACTCCCGAATACCCCCTTAGCCCAGGCTTTATTAGCGGCAGGAGGATTTAATAACAATGCCAGAGAACGTTCAGTGGAATTGATCCGCCTGAATCCCAATGGGACGGTCACCAAGCGAGAAGTCTCCATTGACTTTAGCCGAGCGCTAGACGAAGGGAATAATCCAGCCTTGCGTAATAACGATACAATCGTTGTATCCCCATCCCGTGTAGCTGAATTGGGCAATGCTGTAAGTCCAGTCTTTAATGTCTTAGGAACCGTAGGCGGAATCTTTACGATTCCCAGAACGGTGTATCGTTTATTTGATGATTTGTTTTAATTGATAAAATCATGCTCCTCAGCCATCAGTTTTACTGTTACACTGCTGTCAATTGAGAGGTTTTGAATCCATGCAAGCTGGTACTCCCCCTAAATCTAATCAAAACGGCAATGGCCACAATGGCAATGGCCATAATGGCAATGGTCACAACGGATATAAGCCCTATCCAGTTGCCATTCCTGCTCTTCCCCAGGCATCGGAGACGGAGGAATTTGATCCGAAACAGTTGTTGGTCATTGCTCGTAGACGTTGGCTGGCGCTGGCTGGAGTGGCGATCGCCGTCACCGGAGCTATTTGGGGCTGGACGCTCACCCGTACCCCGGTTTATCAATCGAATTTTCGCATGTTGGTTGAGCCAATTTCAGAAGATGATAACTCTAAGGAATTGTTACGATTAGGGTTGGGGCCGAGCTTTGATTATGCAACTCAAATTGAAGTGTTGCGATCTCCAACTCTTCTCGAACCCCTGGTGCGAGATATGCAACAAACCTATCCTGATATGACCTATGGGGAATTGGTCAGTAATTTGACGATTCAACAGGCGATCGGTGACCAAGAGCGATACACCAAGATCTTAAATATTTCCTTCCAAAGCTCTGATCCCCAAAAGACAAAAAACGTTTTAGATACTTTACTCCAAGGATATTCCCTGTATGGTATCCAACTGCGCCAATTGAGTATCCAACGAGTCGTGCAATTTGTAGAAGAACAACTGCCAGTCATCCGAGAGCAAGTTAACTCATACCAAGCAGAATTAGAAGCCTTCCGAGAACAACATAGCGTTATTGACCCAGAATTTAGAGGGAATGACATCTCTCGCTTACTCACCGATATTAACAAGCAGCAAAAAGACTCACAAGCCCAACTAGCAGAACTCCAATCTCTCTATGTCGTCTTACAAAGACAATTAGGGGCTTCTCCAGAACAAGCCTTAGCAGGAGCTGCTCTCAGTCAATCCTCTCGATACCAACAACTGCTCAATCAACTACTAGAAATAGAAACCGAAATTGCCGAAGAATCTGTTCGTTTTCAACCGGATAGTCCCAATATTAAAGCCCTCTTAGAGCAACGACAAAATCTGTTACCCCTAATTGATCGAGAAGCTCAACGGGTCGTGGGCGATCAACCGATCCCCAGCAATGGCGGGCAATTGACTCCTATTTCCGTCGGCTTGAGTACACAATTGGTAGACACAACCAATCAAATTCAGGTGCTACAAGTTCGCTTGTCTGCGTTAGCACAAGTTGAAAATCGACTCAAAGAAGAATTTTCAATTATTCCCGGTTTGGCTAGAGAATATACTGATATTCAACTGAAACTAGAAGTCGCGACCCAAAGCCTAGCCCGACTACTCGAAACTCGACAAACCCTACAATTAGAGGCAGCCCAAAAATCTGTATCTTGGGAAGTTCTTTCTGAACCCTTCCAACCGGGAGCGCCTATCTCCCCCAATGTTCCCCGCAATTTAGTCTTAGGCCTGTTCGCTGGAACCTTAATGGGATTAGGTGCGGCCTTACTGGCTGAACAACTCGATAATGCCTTCCACTCCACCAACGACCTCAAAGATTTGACTGGTTTACCCCTATTGGGGATTATTCCCTTTAAACGGGGCTTGAAACCCATTAGTGCCCCAGAAAGCATGAGAGCTAAAGTGGCCGCCGGTTCCGACCATGAACCTACTCCAGAGCAAGCGCCAAAACGTCCTCTTAATCTCAGTTTAGGCTCTAAGGGCACTTACTATAACTCGTCTCCCTTCTTAGAGTCCTTCCGTTCCTTATACACCAATATTCGCTTTCTCAGTTCGGATACTCCTATCCGTTCCCTAGTCATTAGCTCCTGTTTACCCATGGAAGGGAAATCCACTGTATCGGTCAATTTAGCTCGGTCAGCCGCTGCCATGGGTCAACGGGTACTACTCGTTGATGCGGACTTACGCCATCCTATTCTTCATACCCGCTTAGGGCTACCTAATTTGCGGGGCTTAAGCAATATTATTACCAGTGAAATTGACCCCCGTGACGTAATTCATGCCGTTGAAGATCATTTTTATATCCTTACATCAGGTCAAGTCCCTCCCGATCCGATCAAGCTATTGTCTTCTCGCAAAATGCAGCATCTGATCGAACAATTCCAAACGGAATATGATTTAGTTATTTATGATACTCCTCCCAGCTTTGGATTAGCGGATGGTAGTCTCCTTGCCAAGCGTTCAGATGGTATTCTGTTAGTCGTTGCCCTAGGAAAAACAGGACGTTCTGAACTCAACCAAGTCTTAGATAACCTGAAAATGTCCTATGTATCGGTGCTTGGCATTATCGCTAATGGTGTTAAAGGGTTTGGTTCGGGTGTAGATTACTATTATCGCAACTATATGCCCAACGAAGACCAAGTGATTTAAGATTGATTGAGATGGATAAGACATCAACCCTCAATAAACTTGTTGGTTGATGTTTGGGAAGGTTGGACTTTAGAGAGAAACCTAAAACTCTTTGAATTTCACGAGCTTTCCCCTATTGAGTTTCAGTTGCCATTCTGGATTAACCGTTAAAACCTCTCCATATTGTTGGGCAATGCGTTCTGGGGTAAAGTGAGTTTCGAGATAACGACGACCTTGACAACCCATAAACTCAGCTTTTTCTCGATTAGCCGCTAGTTCTCGAATGAACTGGGCCAATCCTTGAGAATCTCCATTGTCAAATGCTTGTCCAAAATTGACTTCTGATAACATTTGACGCAGATAGGAATGGGGTTCACAAATCGCGGCTACTGGGCGGCCAGCAGCTAGAATTCCATAGAGTTTACTGGGAGCCACTAAGCCTTCCATACCTGGACTAATGCTAACTAAAGATAGGTCACAGGCAGTCAGAGAGTAGGGTAAGCATTCTTTATCTTGATAGGGTAAGAAAGTAATCTGATTTAAGCCCAAAATCCTGGCTTGCTCCTGACAGGCTTGATATTTAGCACCATTGCCAATAAATACAAATTGGATGGGTTCATCTTTGAGGTGTTGCGCTGTAGAAATAATGGTATCTATATCATGGCAGCGTCCCATATTTCCTGAGTAGAGAACACAGAACTTTTTGACTAGGTTATGTTGATGGGCAAACCAATTTTCTTCTTTAGGGATAGGGGCAATATGATGGGGGTCTGCCCAACTGTGAATCACAGCTACACGCTCGGCAATATCTGGACATTGGGCAAGCACTCGGTTTTTCATGCTTGGACTGAGAACAATCACTGATTTAGCTCTGCGCCAAACTAAACGATTGACCTGATTCCAAAGACGGACTAATTTATGGGTTCTGGAAACTACTTTGAGTTCTACAGCTACATCTGGATAGAGATCATAAATGAGGCAAACATAGGGAACACCAAAACAGAGGTTAGCTAAATATCCTAATAGAGGTAAGAAGGGTGGGGCAGTCGTTACTAATAAGATATCTCCGCGACTGGCTGTTTTTAGTAAGTGGAGTCCAGCCCGTAGACAGAAAATAATCCCATTGATCGCTTTTCCTCGGATGCGTTGTGATAAAATTCGGGTAGTACGCGATCGCCGAACGGATAAATGCTCATCTTCTTCTAACGTCGGTGCGTCCTCTTGACCAAAGGCATATCCTGGCTGTCCAGTAAAAATATGAACTTTCATTCCCTGGCGACCCAGTTGATGAGCTAGTTCTTCAATCAGTTGACCCGTAGCTGCATAATCCGGGGGATAATACTGAGTTAATATGGACAACCTTGTTGAATAGGATGCCTTTTTACCATTTTGGCTCGTATTGATTACGCTTAGATTCTGAGTAAAAGAGCGATACAATTTAGAATCCTCCTCAACAAGGATAAGGTTTAAATCTCTTTGCTTGGGTTGCTTTGTGTGGGCTATGGTAGACTTCACACTGTCTTTTCCCAATTCCAGTTAAAAGCGCTCGATTTAGGATAATTTATTTAATACAGGATGGCAACTGATTGCCAAGTTGTAGATGTTGGCAAATGAGAGTTGCAACAGCTTGGTTACCTTGTTCATTGAGATGTACGCTATCCCGAAACAGGCTATTAATGGCTGATGGCGTTAAGGTAGACCAAGCTTCATAGACATCAATGACAGGAATACTTTGTGAGTTTAAAAGAGAAAAAAATTCTTGCTGGTAAGGTGGAGTTTTAGGTGTGGGGAGTAGATTAAAGCGGTTGGGAGTAAATAGCACCATAACAGGAATATTTTGTGCGCGAATAAACCGAACCATTTCCTGAAAAAACTTCATATTTTCAGCAAACTGTTCTTGGGGTTGAAGTTGTAATTTAGGAATTTCTGAACTGGGTGTATTTAAGGGGATATAACCGGTGATTCTGGGCCAAGCATACCGACTCCAAGCCTCTGAAATCGCCAACGGAGGAGGGCGATCCGGAAAGTAAATTGAACCGACCGTATCACTGGTACTCGTGGGTTGAACTAAATCATGGACTCCAATTTGTAAAATCACCAAATCACTGTCAAAAAGACCAAATTTTTGCAAATATCCCCATTGATTCCCCAATCCCCAAGATCCAGAGGAAGCATTAAGAACTTCCAGGGAATATCCAGATGTCTCTAGTTTCTCTTTAAGCTGTTCAGAAATTATTTCTGATTGATCGATAGGATTGCCACCATTTAAAACAGAATCACCAACCATCAAAATTCTTAGGGTTTCTGGGGGCGTTTCCAGATTGATCGGATCGGATCGTTGAGAATATTGATTATAAATAATAGTTTTACCAAACCGCCATAAGTTCTGATTGGGTTGAAAACGGTATCCTGTTTGACTATCAGCTTGCACGAGAGCTGGTTTTCCTAAGCCTAAACCCAGCCGAAGAATCGTTTCAGTTATGAGGAAAATAGCTAAAATGGCTAGAGGAATTCGATAGGATTTTTTGGAGTTTAAGAGGTGGAAAATTTTCATAAAAAGCAAAATTTATGATCGGATTGATTCAGTCTTCTACATCAATCGATTTTATAGCTTATTTTTGGCAGATCCAAATCACAGTACTGTTGAATAAGTTACCGAAGATAGGAAAGGGGGAAAACATTTTCTTTTCAAGGGTAAGTCTATTTTTAAGCAAGGATTCTAAGTCCCGATAATCAAACCCTTTGTGGGCGCGATAGGAGAATTTTTGGGCATGGGATGAGGGGAAGCTTTTGCAATCCCAAAGAATAGCAGCCGAAAAGAGTTCCTGGGGCGTGTATCGCTCATACCCATACCCACCTTTTAGGTTCGCCAGATAGCGTCCCGTTTGTTTAACAAATAGGGAAGGTCCAACTTCAATAGGAACTGAAATTACGATTTTGGCGTTGGGTTTACACAGGGGTAAAATCGTGTTGAGAATAGCCGAAGGATCGGGGACATGCTCTAAGGTTTCAGTGCAGAACACCAGATCTAGACTTTGAGGAAGAATGAGGCTATTGGTTTCTGAGGGTAGCCCTAATTTGAATCCAGGAATATCCCTTAAAGTTTCTTGAGAAGCGGTGAGCATATCGGCAGAAATATCAATGCCAAAACCTGATTGAATGAATCCTTGCTCATAGGCCGATCGCAGCAACCATCCATCGCCACATCCGTAATCTAGGGCACAGGGATACTTTTGATTTCCCAGCGCATTAAGAACAGCTTGAAAGCGGGATTTATGAGCAACACGAGTGAGGGTATTTCCTTTTTCTAGAAGGCGTTCTGAATAGGACATAAAATAAGGTGAGTTAGGTTAGAGGAACTGGAGTGGGAGTGAGTTTTAAGTTTAAGTTAGTTTATCATAAGAGATACTATCAACCGGGTATCAAGTGATTCGCAAACCAATAGCAGCATGATACAAATTTACGGGCACTCAAGGTTAGTCTACATTAGAGTTAGGCGTTATTCCTGATTTTCTGGATAACCTATTGGGGTCAGTAGTAAGGTTTCGTTTCATAAGGACAATATGATTAACCAATGTTTAGAGTCCGATCGCCTCTTTATGGACAACTGGAATCCGGATCGGGATGCCCTAGAAGCCTTTGAGAGCTATAGTGATCCGGCCATGATTTGGCAATTACGCCGAACCTGTTGGGGCAAGGTCTATGCCACAGAAGCAGCTAAAATCATCGTTAACTATAGCTTTAATATCCTCAATCTGGCTACTCTCTATGCCACGATCCATCCCGAAAACCATCGTTCTGTTGCCGTTACCCAACGGTTAGGAATGACCAATTTAGGATTATGCGATCGCTACTACAATTGCCAACTCCTGCTCTTTGCACTTCAGAAACCCTAAGCTTACCCTATTCCAGCACCATGTCTGAATCCATCACCGATCGCATCCAACCTCCTCTAGAACATATCCCCCCGCAATTCAACCCTCTCATCCTCAAAGGAATACAACTGATTCTGCCCTTGTGGTTACGCACCCAATGTAAAATCAGTCAAATTAACACCCAGAACACCGTTACCTTAGCCCAGCTCTATCATCAATTTCAGCAACAGCAGATCCGTCTCATCCTAGCCTTTCGCCATCCCAGTACCTACGACCCCTATTCCATGGCCCATTTACTCTGGAGAGCCGTACCCCAAGCCGCCAAACAGCATAAAATACCCCTAAAATACCCCGTTCATACTCACTTCATGTATGATCGCGGCATTCCCATTTGGGCCGGCAAATTCGTCAGTACCCTCTTTTCCCAACTTGGAGGGACATCCATCCAGCGTGGAAAACTCGACCGCGAAGGCTTAAAATGTGCCCGCTCCTTACTCTTCGATGGTCGTTTTCCCCTCACCTTAGCTCCAGAAGGAGGCGTTAACGACCACAGCGAACTCATCAGCCCCTTAGAACCGGGAGTTGCCCAACTCGGATTTTGGTGTGTAGAAGATTTACAAAAAGCCAATCGCCCCGAAAAAGTAGCCATTCTTCCCATTGGCATTCGTTACTCTTTCACCCAACCGCCATGGGAACAATTGGATCGGCTTTTAAATGAACTCGAACAAGATTTAGGCTTATCCCCCTTTACCAGCAATTCCTCAGATGATGTAACCCAATCCCGTTACCCTCGACTGCTGAGAGTTGGTCAAAGTTTACTCTCCTTAATGGAATCCTTTTACCGCCAATTTTATGATGTCAAATTTGAAGAATTACCAGACTTAGAAGATCCCAATCAAAACCTTTCACAACGCCTAAACCGACTCCTCGAAAATGCCCTTCAGGTCTCTGAACGTTACTTCAAAACCCAACCCAAAGGATCATTTATCGATCGGTGTCGGCGCTTAGAACAAGCGGGTTGGGAGCGTATTTATCGCTCAGACATTGACCGTTTGTCAGCGGTTGAATGTGGGTTAGGTAATTGGGTCGCCGAAGAAGCCAGTTTACGCATGGGCCATATGCGAATGGTGGAGCGCGTTTGTGCGGTGACCGGCAAATATGTGCGAGAAAAACCGACTGCTGAACGATTTGCCGAAACGTTATTAATTTTGTGGAAAGTGATTACCTGGATTAAAATAGGAAAAGTTGATGGTCACCCCAATTTAGGGAGGTTAGAAACAACTTTAACTGTGGGGGAACCCCTATGGGTTGATGACCGATGGACAGAGTACAGAAATAGCCGTCGCCAAGCCGTTTCCGGCTTAACGCAAGAGCTGCAAGTTGCCTTAGAGAAATTAATGATTTCCTAATGTGAATGCGTACCTCAAGATACTTTATGGTATTGCTCTATATAATCTCCTTTGCTATACTCCCTAGCAACATTTAGGTTATATAAACTGTAAACAACAATGACTGTTCAAGGCAAACATTTCAGATTTTCAGCAGGTGATAAACTCCATTTAGTCCATTCAATCCCATCCGAGAACTCAGAAGTCGAGTATTTTGACTACTTTGCCTATGGGTCATGCATGTGTCCTGTAGATCTTCAGCGCACCCTGGGAGAACCAACCTATCCCTATGTTATTGGTCAAGCTACGTTGCGCGGATATCGACTTGGGTTTTATCGTCGTTCCTTAAAACGTAATTGTGGCGCTCTCGATGTGGTTCCGGATACGGACAAATCAGTGGAAGGGGTACTTTATCGATTGCCTTTGCGCTTCAGTGAGTTACTCGATATTCGCGAAGAAATTCCCCGCAATGGATATCGCCATGAAACAGTAGAAGTTTATTGTCAAGATAAGCTTTATAAAGATGTGCGTACCTATGTGGTGGTAGATAAATTGCCAAAAGAATTAGCGCCAAATGATTGGTATTTTAATGTAGTGATGCGTGGTGCAGTTACTTGTGGATTGCCGGAACAGTATTGTTGGGATTTATTTAATCATATGCATCACCTGCAAGAAAGTCAATTGCGGCGATCGGCATAAAGAAATGGGGATGGGGAGACATGGGGATTGAGATGATTGTAAGGACGAAAAATTTTTCGCTCCTACAGAATCATGCCTAACATATTTCCTCTTTAGCCTTCTTATCACCCCTTGAGTCCTATTACCTGTACTTGTCTGGTGGTAAACTTTATTAGTCAATCGAGATTAAATTAATGAAGTATCATCCATTAGGTCATAGCAATTTATCTGTATCTGAATTGTGCTTGGGAACGATGACCTTTGCGAGTCAAACCACCATACAGGAAGCTCATCAGCAATTAAATTATGCTGTTTCTCAAGGAATTAATTTTATTGATACGGCTGAACTCTATCCACTGCCGGGTAATGCTGAAACTCAGGGGAACAGTGAGAGTGCGATTGGTCAGTGGTTAGTTAACCAACCTAGAGATCAATTAATTATTGCTTCTAAAGTAGCAGGAGCTGGGCCGCGATTTCCCTGGATTCGTGGCAAAAATCGCCGGGTCGATCGTACTAATATTGAACAAGCTATTAATGAAAGTCTCCGCCGCTTACAAACAGATTATATTGATTTATGCTATATTCATTGGCCCGATCGCTATGTCCCAGTATTTGGGGAAATCTATTATAACCCTTCCCATGAACGAGAAACGGTTCCGATTGCGGAACAGCTAGAAGTATTCAGCGATTTAGTAAAAGCTGGTAAAATTCGTTATGTGGGATTATCCAATGAAACCCCTTGGGGAGTTTGTGAATTTTGTCGTGTTGCCAAAGAATTGAAGTTGCCGAAAGTTGTTGCTATTCAAAATGCCTATAATTTAACTAATCGTATTTTTGAAATACATTTATCGGAAAGTTGTCGCTTTCATAAACTGGGATTATTCGCGTATAGCCCGTTGGCTTTTGGTCATCTGACTGGAAAATATATGCAGACAATTCCCCCAAAATCAAGATTAAAATTATTTCCTGGATTTGATCAAAGATATCAGAAGCCAAATTTTGAAAAAGCTGTATCTGCTTACGTTAAGATCGCTCAAAAGTTTGCCTTAACTCCCTTGCAAATGGCTCTAGCCTTTGTTCGTTCGCGTTGGTTTGTAACCAGTACCATTATTGGATGTTCTAGCCTGGAGCAATTGCAAGAAAATATTAATACCATCGAAATTCAAATATCTCAAGAAATTATTGCAGAAATTAATGCAGTTCATTCTATTTGTCCTAATCCCACCCCTTAAAGTCTATTTAGTTGTTGATAGTAATACTATGTTAGCTTTTAGTACATGTTCTACCACCAAGTATGTAGGGTGATTTCCCTTCTCCCAAAGCGAAGAAGGGGATGACAAAAGAGGGATATTTATTTCAGTTCAAAGCTGGTTCCGCGATAACAGCCTTGGAAAGAAGTGAGGGGAATTTGAGTCCGGTTTTGTAATTGAGCGACTAAGGATTGACTATTGGCAGTGGCGGAAGCTTCACCCCAATTGTAGTGAATCATGCCCAACATATTTCCAGTTTGGTGATAACTGTATTCTTCGATGGGAATGCCTTCTGCACCAACAATGGTTTGATCGTAATAGCCATTAATGATAATTTTCTCGATTTTCACCCCAGGAGCAGTGCTGAGATGCCATTGTACGGGTTCATAAGCAGAGAGGGCTAGGGTGATGGGCCGATCGCGTCTTTCAACCTGGATATCCACTTGTCCGGTAGGATGATAAGCTCCACTATGATCCCAATGAGCTTCATAGATACTAATTAAGTGTAATTCGCGATCGCCAACTTCATGAGCTACATAGCCCGAAAAATCACCGGTTCCTCCAATACCACAGCTATAACCTGGAGCAAAGGTGGTGCGGGTAACCGTTTGACTCAGTTGCTCTTGTAGTCTGGGTTTGACCCACGTCCAAGCGGCAAATCCAAGTCCAGCGATGAGTACGATTCCGACACCCACAGGAAGAACAGTTTTCAGTAAACGTCCTGCGTCTGATTCACTCCACTGATTGAACGTTTGTTTGACCGTATCTGCGGTATCTTGAATCGAGTTAGTATTACCATCAAGCTGGGCGAGTAGGCGTAAGCTTTCTGGGTTATCGAGTAAGCTTTGAATCGCTTGACCTTCACCGACATAAAACTGGCGGGAGCTGCGGTCAAGCAGCAGCCAATTTTCTTCTTGTTCGAGATGGTAGGGTTCAACGATGGGATCGACTTCGGCATGTTGAAGAAAGACTTGCCAGGCGATCGCCTGACCCGCTCCCACAGCCTCTCCATCGGTATACATCAGTTGTCCAATATCACTATCCCAGTGCCAGGCAACCCAACGGCGATCGCCTGTATAACCGAGAGATTTTTCTAACTGAGCATGGGCAGTGAGATTAATCCGTTCAACTAATTTAGACATAATAATATCGTTGTGGGTTAAGCAATCCCTTCGCCCTTGTCCCGTAGGTTGGGTTTCACTGAGCTTAACAATTGGCGAAGGTCTTGGTAAGGACTTTGCTCTGTTCTACGGTAACCTGTCTCTTTTTCCGGGCCAAGTGTGGAGGGAATTAAAAATTAAACCCTGTTACAGGTTGGTGCAATTAGACGGTGTATCGTTAGTGAGGTTCCTGGCAAGGGTATGATCGCGGGGATGGGTTATGGACAATCATGTATACTTACGCTTTAATTAAAACGCCAGAAACACCTCTAGAACTGCCTCCGGGATTGGTTGGAGATTTGGAGGTGGTTGCGACTGGGACGTTAGCTGCGATTACTGAGCCACAACTATCGCCAACTAAAATGGAAGCGCTGGTGCAAGACGATCGCCTTCTAGAACAAGCTTATCTTCATTATGGGGTTGTGGTCTGTGATTTATTTGCCAAAACCACGATTTTACCTCTGAAGTTTTACCATTGTTTTCGCGATCGCGCCGCCCTAGAAGAGCATCTTACCACCCATCAAGACCAGTATCTAAAAACCCTCAATACCTTAGACGGGAAAGGGGAATATATCTTAAAGGCATTTCCCAAACCTCTAGAGCTTCCCCCTTTAGATAAGGAACAAAAGGGAAAAGCCTATTTTCTGGCGAAGAAACAACGATATCAGCAGCAGCAAGAGTATCAACAGCAGCAAGATTTACAATGGGAAACGCTGACGGAGCAAGTGCTGGCACTGTATCCAGAGGCTATTATTCCCGAACCGCAAGACGATAAATGGCAACTGTTTTGGTTAGGAGACAAGAATGGGCGATCGCTCTTAGAACAACACCTGTCCACCTGGCAAGAACTGTGCCCAGACTGGGATTTGAACCTCAGCGATCCCATTCCTCCCTACGATTTTTTGGCATGATAGCGCTTCGCGCGGTAATGAGGTTAAGTAGAGTGTAGGTTGGGTTTCACTATCGTTCAACCCAACCTACACTCTGCGCTACTGTTTCACCTAAAATAGGGCTTTGTTTGTAGTAAGCACGAAGAGTGCTTAAAAGCCTAGCTGGAGAGGGTTTTAACCCTCTCTACAAACGAAATCTAATGCCTCAAATTAGATGAAACAATCCACTACGATGATTGGCTGGACAAGGGGCTGAGAGCAACTTGCCTATTGCCTATTGCCTAATGGAGAATAGGGAACTCGAATCCCTGACCTCTGCGGTGCGATCGCAGCGCTCTACCAACTGAGCTAATTCCCCAGATAGTCTCTAGTCTATCATTGTGCATTGGGGAAGGGAAGAGCCGACGGCTCAAAACACGCTTGTACACGGTCTAGCTCTAGCTCATGAAGGTAGTCTACTGTCCAATTAGCTTGCCGTTGAATCATGTGAAAGGGATAGGTATTCGCGACTCCGACGACTTGCATTCCGGCATTTTTAGCAGCTAAAATCCCTGCCGGAGTATCTTCAATCACCAGGCAGCATTGGGGAGAGAGGTGCAGGGTTGGATCGAGTTCATTAAAGCGCTCTACCGCACGTAAATAGCCTTCGGGATGGGGTTTACTCTGTTGCACTTCATCCCCGGCAACAATAACCTCAAAATAGGAGAATAGGTTAGCTTGTTTGAGAATCCATTCAACTTCTGAACGTAATGCTCCTGTGACCAATCCTAAGCGTAACCGAGCTACCCGTACCTTATATATCAGGTCTTCAACTCCCGGATAAATCGGGAGTTTGTGGAGCGCTTCAAGTTTTTGCTGGTATCTTTGGGCTTTCTGAGCAATCAGGGGAGCCAGCGATCGCTCATTGACGGCTCGTCCCCTGCGTTGGAGTAACTCCAACAAACCCGCGAGATCGGTTCGTCCTAAACAGCATTCATTGTAATCACTGGGATTCGGAGGCAGATTTTGTGAGAGGAGAATCTCATTAATCAGTTCCTGGTGGATGGGTTCATCGTTAATGATGACCCCATTAAAATCAAAGAGGACAGCCTGAAGACTCATTTTGTCTTAAAATGCCGGTGACAATACACTGCTTAAATTATGCTCCACTTGGACAGAATTCTCCAGTTTCTGTGGTAAGGGCTTCATCGCCTTAGTGACTTGATTGACCCAGAAAATCGGCTCTGCACTTACCTTTTCAAAGCGTGCTTGTTGTATCCACTGTTCGAGATCGCCAGCAGCAAAGGCTTTCATATACGGCTCTTCAAAGATATTAGTAATCCATTCAGCTTGTCTGAGACTGGTTTGACTGCCATCTAGGATGATACATTGTCCCCCTGGAGTGAGCAGGCGAAAGGCTTCTTGTAAAATGGCTTTGGTAATGGCGGGAGGCGTTTCGTGGAAGAGGAGTGTGGCAGTTACCAAGTCAAAATGTTCACCTTCCCAGGGAGTTTGTTCTGCCAGTCCATGGTGCCAGTGAATATCTAGATTGGCTTCCTTGGCTTTGTGTTCTGCCATGACTAGCATATAGGGAGAAAGGTCTAACCCAATAACCTCGGCTTGGGGATATTCTTGTTTGAGTAGCAGAGTAGACGATCCCGTCCCACAGCCGAGATCTAGGATGCGACGAGGATAACCACCGATCGCATCGATTAACTGTTCTCTCACCCACTGTTCTTGGGGAAAGACTGCATATTGGGTAATGGGATCGTAGGTAATGGCGGCATCGATACTTAAATAGCCATTTTTGATGCCGTGGAAATTCTGGCTACTGTAGTAGGTGGGATAGGTCAGGTTGGGGTTCGAGAGGCGATCGCTTTCTTCTTCCCAGTTGATTTGATTACGGAGCTTTATCAGGGCATCTTTATCCAAAAAGAGCATGATAATGGGTTTGAGGTATTGTTCCCAAAGGGTTGTTGGTGCAGTCATATATTTAGGGCATAGAGAATAAGGGAATATTCTAACTATGCCATATAATAAATTTCACGGTAGTGCGTTAGGAGTAAAATACCCAGAGCGCTACAGTGCCACAACGAAGGAGATATAATGCCCGATTTTAGCAGGGTCACGAGACAATAAGCTCAAGCCTAATACAAGCAGCGATTAAAGCATCATTTTTAACAGTCCCTGTTGACCGATAAGCAATTCTCGGATCAGAGAGCAGATGCCTACCCAGATAATGGGCGTAATATCGACACCCCCTAGGGGAGGGACAACTTTGCGTAAGGGACTTAAAAAGGGTTCGGTGGGCCAAGCAACGATATTAAAGGGAAAACTGTTGAGATTGATTTGAGGATACCAAGTGAGGACAATCCGGAAAATGAACAAAAAGGTCATGATTGCCAGAGTGATTCCTAAAATTAAACTGATCAGGCTCAGGGTGGTCATCGGATTTCCTTATATCCCTTATCATGCTACGTCTCACTCATTGTACAGCAACCGCCAGGAGAGCAGGGCAGACGCGCGGATCGGGAGACACAAGGACAGCTTGCTGCCAACTCCCTAGCGCGAAGCGCTATACAACGCTAGACTCTGTTAGAATTAAACCAAAAGTAAATCTTTTAGTAATCTTGCGTGAGGATCTATGACTCCTTCTTTAGCCAATTTTTTGTGGAGCCTAGTCTGGGGTGGCACAATTGTAGTCATTCCGGCAACCGTTGCTTTAATCTTTATTAGTCAACGGGACAAAATCCAGCGCTCTTAAGGGATTAGAGCTGATTTTAAACCGCAGATCCTTGAATTTGGTGACATAACTGAGTCTCAAGGGTTTGCGGTAAAATTTTTAAAAATGCAGGATTACGGTCAGTTTCGTGGAGTAGGCAAGTCATGGTCAATATTGGACTCAACCCAGGGGCAATGTTGGGCGTTGTCCTGTTTGGGGCCGGCGCTGGGTTGTATTTTCTTCGGTCTGTTCGCCCAGAACTGGCACGGGATCATGATATTTTTTTCATGGCGGTGGCAGTTCTCAGTGGTGGGATTCTGTTTTTTCAAGGATGGCGACTCGATCCCATTTTAACGTTTGGTCAGTTTCTGTTGACCGGATCGGCGATTTTTTTTGCGGTGGAAAGTATTCGCTTAAGGGGCTTGGCGACTTCGCGGGCCAAGCAAAATACGCCGATTGTGGATGAGGATCGACCGGTGAGCCGGGCTTATACTTATGATGGATATGAGGGTTACGATCCTCGGTTAGATCGGTTGGAACCGGATGAAGATCCGCGTCCTCAGCGGATGATTGGTACTAAGGAAGACCGCTATAGTCAAGGCGATCGCTATGAGGAGGACTATCCTCGACGCTCTTCTTCAAGTCGTCGGCGGAGCAGTTCCCGCCCTCCAGCGGCATCTTCTAGCTCAGGACGTAGAGCCTCTCGCCGTCCTTCGGGAACAACGAGCAGAGGTTCTGAGGATTGGGAAACGTCAAGTTATCGGTCAGTTGGGTATGAAGACCCCTATGGCCCCATGGATATGGATGATGAGCGCTCCTATGGTCGTCCTCCAGAGTCGCGAGAGTCCCGTCCCCCGTCTGAAACCCGTCGCCCTCGGCCTCCAGAGAGTGATAATGCCACCTATCGCGATCGCCGGCCACCAGAACCACCAAGGGAAGATTATGTGGATTTTGAGCCGCTGGATGACTTGAAAAGCGATCGCCCCAATGATGAACCGGGGAATTTTGATTATTAGGGAGTGAACCAACCATGGCTGGTGGCTCTCGGTTAAGCCAGGTCATTCTGCTCAGTATGGGAGTCTGGGCCGTTCTTCTGGGGGGATGCAACCCGGTAGAGGTTCCCCTTGGCCCCCAGGCGATTAATAGTCGCTATCGGGAGGAACAACCGGCGGTGAGTGGCAGCGGTCAATATGTGGCGTTTGTCTCCAATCGCGATCGCCGTCAGCAAATTTATCTGTATCATCTGAGCCAACGTCAATTTATCCAACTCCCTCGTCTGAATCAACCCAACGCCATCATTGAATCTCCCAGTATTAGCTACAATGCCCGCTACATTGTCTACCTAAGTAGTATTCGCGGCAAACCGGAAATTATTCTTTACGATCGAGTGACGAAAAGACAAGAAGCGCTCACCTTGGCATATCCGGGTTGGGTCCGCAATCCCAGCATTAGCCCCGATGGCCGTTATGTAGTTTTTGAAACCGATCGTCGAGGGCAATGGGATATTGAAGTGATCGATCGCGGCCCGAATATTGAATTAGATATTCCGGATGGCCCAGTATAGTGCTACGCCCTGGTAATCGGTAATAGGTAATGGGGAATGGATAATCGATCCAAGTGTCAGAAAAGAGCTACTATTCTTTGGCTCTCTATGCTGGTGGTTTTGGCTAACTTGATGGGGTGTAGCTATCCTCAAGTACTGGCAGAACCCTACGATCCCAATGGGAAAAGTCTCAATAGTGCCTATAGTGAATCTGACCCCCATGTAGCCGGTCGTTATCTGGTTTTTGCTTCCGATCGCGGCTTCAGTCAAGATATTTATCTGTATGATTTAGTTGAACGCCGTTTAATCGATCTGCCCGGTCTCAATGCGTTAGATATGATTGCTTCCCATCCCGATGTCTCGGTAGATGGTCGTTATATCGTGTTTGCGGGTAACCGTCAGGGCGAAACTGATATTTATCTGTATGACCGCTCTTTACGGCAATTACGCAATCTCACTCGTAATTTAAATACTCAAGTACAACATCCAATGTTAAATGCTGATGGTTCTCGAATCGTCTTTGAAGCCAATGCTAAGGGGCAATGGGATATTTTTGTCTATAACCGTTTGGGAGAGAGGATTGAGTAGGGAATGGGGAATGGGGAGAAACCGGGTTTCTAGCAAGTTTGGCAATCCTATCCGAGATTCTCGAAGAAACCCGGTTTCTAGTCACCCTATCCCTCTACCTTACTGCCAGCCAATCCATTCAAAGAATGTTTGCTGACTGAAAAATTCTAAAATTAGCAGGAGAATAATGCCGATCATGGCAAATCGGCCGTTGAGTTGTTCGGCGTAGGTTGTCCAGCCAAAAGAGGGTTCGGAGGGGTTAGGCTCTGGGGTGGCAGGTTCTGGAGGGGTTTCAGGAGGTGATTCTGGGGTTTCAGGGGTTAATTCTGGGGAGGATTCAGGCATTTCGTCAGAAGTCATAAGGGGTCTCCAAAAGGGGTTAATCTGTTGAGGATTCTAGGTTTTGAACGGCTTCAATGAGCGATCGCACTTCGGACGTGCCTTCTGAAGGTTCAAACGTAAAGGGGAACTTGCCCCGTGCCAACAATCGTAAGCCAACAGGTGTAAGACTCAACAGGCCTTTAAGATCTCGGAAGGCATTACCCACTACTTTAAGTGCAAATTGCCGCTCATCGACCCAACCGCCTTCTTTAACCATATCCACAAGAACCTTACGATGGCGGATCGGGCGACTAGATTCGGCTGTCTGGCGATCGAGAATTTCCCCTTTAATTTTACTAATTTGCTCTAGAGGATTGACCTCCATGGGACAAACCGTATCACAATAGAGGCAGCGAGTGCAGGCCCAAACGCCACCGGTTGCATCATTATACTGATCTAATCGCTCTGAGGTTTGACTATCACGGGTATCGGCAACCATACGATAGGCTTTAGCTAGAGCATGGGGACCAACAAAATCCGGATTGACTTCCACCGCATTACATTCAGAATAGCAAGCGCCACAGAGAATACAGTTACCCGTTTTATCCAATTGCGATCGCTCTTCAGGTGCTTGCAGAAACTCCCGTTCTGGAACCAATCTTGAGGCAGTACTCACATAGGGATCGACCTTTTCTAAGTTGTCCCAGAATGATTGCATATCGACCACTAAATCCTTAATGACGGGGAAATTCCCCAAGGGAGCAATGGTAATGGTGGGGAGAGAATCACCTTGATCGGTGGCGCTGAGTTCACCCGCCACATTTTCTTTACACGCGAGTGCCGAACGGCCATTAATTCGCATTCCACAACTGCCACAAATTGTATTTCGGCAATTTTTGCGGAAGGCGAGAGTGCCATCAAATTCCCATTTAATGCGGTTGAGACAACTTAAGATAGTTTCACTCGGATCGACATCTAAGGTATAGCGCTGAACTGTTGGGGCGCTCTTTTGCTCTTGGCGAATAATCTGAAAAACAACTTCCATGACTTTAGAGGTTTGCTTGAGCAGGTCAAGGGATGACCTTATCATTCTACCGTTCTTCCTGGTCTTGATTGGGATACCTTGGCGATCGACTGGTCTAGATATGGCTTGAACCCGTTTAATCCTACTCAGGTTTTCCTCGATCTTCTCATAATTGAACCGAGCTTTTTTCCTCCTTGCCCAATGGGGATAGGGGGGATGATCCTAAAAGGTTCAAGAAAGAGTAAACGGCTTCTTTCCCAAAACGATGAAAAAAAATAAAAAAAACTTCAAAAATTCACTATAATTGTGTAATATACTTGTTAAGTCTGTCAGAAAAAACCTGACCTAGACCAACCCAAGAGTCAGGCAAACCAACTCTGAAGCAACTTTCTTCAGGGGGGTACAGTTATAGCTCTGAAATTGGGTCTGTTTTGTTCAAGTCCACCGAAAATTAAGGTATCCAAATGAGCGAAAAGGATTTACCACTTCCAGAAGCACCCTATACCGGGAAAGCGTTGCTTCAAAAAGTCAGTGAACTCTCCCACCTATCCCGTAGAGAAAGGGCCAAATATTGTGGGTACTATAACTCTGCAAAAAAAGGGGATGATATCCGGGTTAATTTAGGGGCATTCTATGATGCCGTATTAGCCGCCAGAGGCATCGATCTCGATCCGGGGAAATCTAAAGATGGCCGGGGACGCGAGCCAACTTACCGCGTCAGTGTTCATAAAAATGGCCAAATTGTGATTGGTTCTACTTATACGGAAGCCATGGGGCTGAAGAAAGGAGATGAATTTGAGATTAAATTGGGCTACAAACACATTCACTTAATTCAAGTGGATGATAATGATGATAAAAATGGCTCTGAGCCGGATTAACCCTAGCCAAAATCCAGACGAAAGAGTATAGGGCTTTGCGCTAGGTAAAAGGAAATAGGCAAAAGGCAAAAGCTTCTTTTACTCAGGGTTTGAGCCTTTGATAACGGACCTCAGTACAGGGCGTTTCATGTCCGCGACAGTCCAAACCTCTGTAAGTGTGCGAGCATCTACGTCTGGATCGGGAGTTATGTTTTCTCTATTTGTTTCTAGGTGGTCATCCCATCTTCACCCCAGTTCAGGAATTCTTAAGAGTTTTGCTTTTTTTGCTCTGTGGGTAATATTGTGGTTACCGATCGCCATTCCTATTGCTCGTCATCTGAAATGGCATCCTCCCCATCCCTTAGATCCTCAACAAAAACTGTCCTTACTGATGCCCCTATACCTTTTGGTTCCCTTGTTGTTAGGGGCAATAGTTTGGATAGAGAAGCAGCCGATTTCTGACTATGGTTTAGGGCTAGATCGGTCAGTTTTCGTTTCGCTAATGGCAGGTCTGGCTCTGAGCATCCTGACATTATTTATCGCCTATGGCTTGCAGGTAGCTTGGGGAAGCTTGGCATGGCAACCCGAAGCGATCGCTGCCTCTTTCCTGCCCACACTCGGCTCAATTTTAGCCCTAAGTTTATGGATCGGTGTCATAGAAGAAACCGTATTTCGGGGATTTTTGCTGACCGAACTGCAAAGGGATATGGGGCTGGTGTGGGCGGCTATCCTTTCGAGTTTAATCTTTGCCCTTTCCCATCTAATTTGGGATTTTAAGGGCAGTTTAATCCAAGTCCCTGGACTGGCCTTGATGGGCCTAGTTTTAGTGCTGGCCCGTTGGGTCGATGGAGGAAGTTTGGGGTTAGCTTGGGGACTTCATGGGGGTTGGATCTGGGGATTAATCAGTCTAGATACAACCCAAATTTTAAAGCCAAAATCCGATCGCCCCTGGCCCGAATGGGTAACGGGTATAAACGGAGAACCCTTAAGTGGCGTGGTGGGGATTTTGATTTTGGGGATAACGGGCTTAATTCTGGGATTAATGGGCCATTTTGGCGGTTGAATCAAAAGGTTCAATCGTCAGGAGGATGGCAGGATTGAGAGGAGCAAAACGGGTAAATCGGCCTACGGGAAGTGAGCGGGAGACCTGGACTTGTAGCACCCGATAGGTCAATTGGTGGCGATCGATCCAGGCGATCGCCTCTTGTAGATGCTCTAATGTTGCTAGGGCCATGACTATTTTACCCCCAGGT
The DNA here is from genome assembly GCF_028330985.1 of Roseofilum reptotaenium CS-1145. Classification (NCBI taxonomy): domain Bacteria; kingdom Bacillati; phylum Cyanobacteriota; class Cyanophyceae; order Desertifilales; family Desertifilaceae; genus Roseofilum; species Roseofilum reptotaenium. The sequence goes on from NZ_JAQMUE010000077.1 coordinate 64,216, forward strand.
AACAAGGTGGCTAAACAACAGGCTAAAATTCCTTCTAAAGAATCTCCAGTACCGCCAATAAACACCCGGTGAGGGGCAGGAATTTGGCGTAAAATGTCGGGTGCTTTGCCTTGAATAGAGACGACATTCGAGAGGGCAAAGCGCCGAGCATTATTTTGAATCAGTTGAATTCCGGCTGCCGTTTTTTCAATGGCATAAATTTGGGCTGTGGGGACTAAACGTCCGATTTCCACAGAGACGGAACCGGTTCCAGCGCCAATATCCCAGATGACTTGCTTGGGTTGTAGACCGAGTTCTCCCAGAATCAGAAGACGAATTTCCCGCTTGGTGATTAAGCCAGGTCGATCGCCGAAACTGTAGAATTGGCGATCGGGTATGCCAAGGGCGGGTAAGGTATTTAAATCAATAGAGCTATCTTGGGGTTTCTCCACCAAGATCGTAATATTCAGGGGCGCAAACGTCCGCATCAGGGCTTCTTGAGGGGATAAGTGTTGGATGCGCTCATCGGTTCCTCCCAGGTTTTCACATACCCAGAAGTCATAAGAGGTGGGGTTATCTACATTTAATAATAGATGGGCGATCGCTCCTGGACTATGGAGCGGATCGGTCAATACGGCGATGGGAGAAGCGCCTTTTTGCAGCGCCCTCACCAATTGATCGAACTCTCGACCATGGATACTAATGATTGTCGCTCCTTGCCAAGGGACTTTCACCCGACTAAAGGCAAGTTGAACGGAACTGAGATGGGGATGAAAGCATAATTGCTCTGGTGGAAAATAGGTGAGCAGCAGTCGTCCAAGACCAAAAAACAGGGGGTCACCGGAAACCAGGATGACGATAGTTTCTGAGCTGAGGCGCTCTTTAATGTGGTGTAGGGTTTGGGAGATGTCGTTTAAGGTGAGGCGCTGGGCTAGGTGTTGGGGAAAATAAGCCAAGTGGCGATCGCTACCCACCAATAGCGTTGCGCGATCGATGATTTCTTGCACCACTACCGACAGTCCAGATGCGCCCTCTAAGCCAATACCCACAACATTAATCTGATTCATCTGTTTCCCTACGCCAGATGGATCAAAGCATTAACAATAGCTGCCGCCACTGGCGATCCGCCCTTACGCCCATTTACCACAATTTGGGGAACTGCCAATTGTGCTAAACGAGATTTCGCTTCTACCACAGACACAAATCCCACAGGAGCGCCGATAACTAGAGCCGGTTGCACCCTACCCTGTTCGATCTCCTCACATAGGGCTAATAGAGCTGTAGGTGCGTTTCCAATTACAAAAATGCCATTTGGAAACTGACGCGCAAAATGAAGCATTCCCGTTTCTGTGCGGGTTTTTCCCGGTTCCGCTTCAGGTGCTGCTTCGACTGCAACCCAGAGAGGATTATTAAACGTTTGAGTGACTAAACCGTGAATTCCTCTACTCACCATCGAGACATCGGTAATAATGGGATGCTGTTGGCGAAGGGCATCGATACCGGATTGAATGGCTGTGGGACTAAAGTTAAGTAAGTCTTTGAATTCAAAATCGGCAGTGGTGTGAATGACACGACGCGCGATCGCATATTCCTGAACATTTAAAGTATGGGGGCCAATCTCGCGATCGATCAAGGCAAAACTTTCCAGCGCGATCGGATGTTCAAATTTCTTCATCGTTGCTTCAAAACCACCCCATCAATACAGTAGTGTGTTGTTTTCATATTATTCAAGAGCGCTGAAGTTTACCTAAATCGCCTCGTTGCTCTAAGCTAAACTCCGGATGTACGTTTAAGAATCTAGCAACCCCTTCCCTAACTTGTTGTCCCCAAAAATCCTCCCCCATATCATGAAGAATAATTACCCCATCGGTTGCTACATACGAAGATAAGAGCAGTAGATCGCTCAGTACCGCTTCAGTGTGGTGATCGGCATCTAGGAAAACCGCATTAAAGGGGCCATGGGTTTCACAAACTTCTGGGCCAATTGTGGCATAATCGTCTAGATTAACACCATAATCAATAACCTTTTGGCGATCGCCAGGGTCGGGGAAACAGCAGGAGAAAAATCCTTGATAAATCTTAAAGCGATCGCGAACACCCACATGGACAAGGGCTGCTTTGACAAACGATAACATCGTTTCTGGGTAATCTGGGATCTCAAACTTTCGCACACATAACCCATTCATTAAACCCGTTGGTAAACCTGGATCGACGCAGATAATCTCAGAGTCAGGAAAACATAGACCTAATACAACAGAAGATACACCGACAAATGTGCCCACCTCTAAGATTTTTCCCCGATACTGCTCGGGCAAGAACTGCACTAATATCTCGGCATCATCCGGTTTCAAGGAAGCATTTTCCACAAACTCTCGATTGAGTCCTTCTTGAGCTAAAAAAGAAATGGCTAACTTGCGAACATCTTGGGGAGAAATGGTTGTTTCCATGATTTTGATCGGAGATATTGGGTTATCCATGTATCTAAGCTAGGCAGGGGCGACAGGATAGCGCACCACATTTGAAATAATAGGGCGTATTCTTCTACCTACCCTACAACCGCTAAAAATTATAACTTGTTTAGTAGATCAGGAGACTAACTGGAGAGCCAGATGTTCGGATTTCTTCATCGTTGCTTCAAAACCACCACAGTAATATCATCAAACACCTTATGCTCGCCAATAAACCCGCGTACATCCTCAACCACCCGTTCCCGAATCTCATGGGCTGATTTTTGCCGATGTTGTATCAGTAGATTACATAAACGCTCTAATCCATATTGATACTTCTCCCTATTCTCCGCTTCTGTAATCCCATCCGTATACAATACCATCACATCTTCAGCATTTAAATGAATATCCTGTTGGCTAATAAAATCCGCAATCTGGTCATCTAAACCAATGGGGAATCCCAAATTTATTGTATCAATTAACTCAATTTTTCCATCACAGCGAACCACGATCGCCTCCTCATGTTGACCACTCAGTTGCACCCATCCCTGGTGATAATCCAAAATCGATAGGGTCATATTTTTATCAGACTTCATTCGTTGCAAATTGTCATACAGGGTCTGATTGAGGATATCTAAAAACCGCACCGGATCGGTTTCATCCATCTTCTGCAACGTGCGAATTGCTGTTTGAGCCATCAGCATCAATACCCCACTTTCTAACCCATGTCCCGTCACATCGCCAATACCAATTTTTAGGCGATCTCCTTGCTTGAGAACATCATAATAATCTCCTCCTACTTCATCTGCGGGTTCCATATATCCGGCAATTTCCAAATCAGCAATATCGTCTAACTCTTCTGCTTTCGGCAGTACCATCTGCTGGAGTTTTTTGGCTACATCCAACTCTGAACTTAACCGTATATTCTCTGCCTTGAGTTTCTCGTTTAAGATGCCGATTTCCTGATTGGCTAAGGCGAGTTCTGCGGTGCGTTGTTGTACTTTTTTTTCCAAGTTTTGGTAGAGATACGCATTTTCTAAGGCGATCGCCGCTTGTCCCGACAACAGTTTAATCATCTCCACTCGATTCGCTGTAAACGCACCTATCGTCAAATTATTTTCCAGGTAGACAATACTGACTAATTCTCCTTGATTAATCAGAGGCACACAAAGAATCGATTTAGGTTGATATTCTTGAATGTAAGGATCATTGATAAAGTTACCCTGATTTGTCGCATCATGAAGTACTACACTCTCTTGAGTACGACGCACATAATTAATTAGACTCTGAGCTATTTGAGCATTTTCTTGTACGGGAAGTGCTTGTAAGACCTGAATTTGATCAGAATCTAGAGTTTGGGAGGCTTCAATGATCAATTCTTCTTGATCTGCAATCAACAAATATCCACTCTGCGCTCCTGCATTTTGCATAATAATATTCATCAGAGCCATCAATAGCTTTTCTAAAACAATTTCACCAGAAATCGCTTGATTAGCTTTGAGAACCGTCGAGAGATCTAAAGCCACACCAGAGGGGGTAGTAGTAGCACTTCTAGTAATAGAAATACCACTCTTTTGTGTATCAGACAATAGACTTAAGAAATCAGGATAGAGTTGCTCCAATTGCTCAGTTTTAGCCGTTGCTCCCCAAACCCTATATCCATAATAAGCTTGTTGTATATAAATTTGAGCAAATTTTGGCTTCTTGAATTTTAAGTAAAACTCAGCAGCCAGTTCATTGGCTAAACTTTCTTCCTAAATATAATCATTTTCACGGGCAGCTTCAATAGCACGGTCATATAAATCTATCGCTTCTAGAGTATCTTCTAGAACCTTAGCCACCTCAGCTTCTACTAATAAATATTTATGGAAAAAGTTTTCGGGGCAATTATCTACCCACTTTTTCATCCTCACTTGGTTTTTCCGTACTTTTTCCATGACTTTTTTTTGGTTTTCCAGATCGGAATCAGGGTACAAACGCAAGAGAGTTAAAGACGAATAGAAATTGTGTTGAGCAACTGGAATGCTAATCGAGATGAAAGGAAGTATTTTTTTCGCTTCTGACAAACAATCGAGGGATTCATTCAGTTTATGATAGAGATAGCAGGCTTGAGATTTGATAATGTAATAATAACAAAGCACCATAAAACTCTGACATTCTATCCAATTATTTAGATAAAATTCTTCGGCTTTTTCTCCATCATCAAATGAATCAATATCTGAATTTAAACCTCTTAAGTTGAGAATTACTAAATGAGCTGCCCATAACAAATCAGTTGCCAATTTATGACTGCTCTGCTCTGCATACAAGAGATAGTTTTCGATTTGCTCTGCCATCTCTTCAAGCGGTTTACTTTGATAAAATAAGTTATAGCAATTCACCATTATTATATATCCAGCATAGTTGATATCGCCATATTCTAAGGCTAATGCAAACCCTTCATCATTGAGAGGATTGGCATATTTCAAGTGTTTATTCCATCCATTAACATAAGTAGCAAATACATGAAGAACTTGACATTTTACTCCCCCATGATTAAATCGTTCAGTCAGATTAATCGCTAAGGTTCCAAATTCATAAGCAAGGGCATACTCTTCTTCTATCTGTGCCAAAAACATGGCATAGGCAGAAAAACCAAAAATCGAGTTAATGACTAACCCATACTTCAAGGACATTTGAACCAATTTTGTACTAACAATCCACCACATAGTTGGGTTGGTCAAAAACATCGAGGATGTTCCACAGTGTAGCAATTTCATTGCCATTTGTTTTTCTGGATCGGTACATTCTTCAGCCTGTTCCAGCTCGGAAACTTTGCGATATTTTAAATGGGTTTTAATATTTTTTATTTCCACATCAAGACAAGCTTGTAGTTCAATTTGATCTGCTGTTGAACTTGGAAAATAAATCCCCAATAAGTCCAAAGCAGTCGTTACATTAACAATCGCTTCTTCATACTTAGTTGATAGAGTATTTTGCACGCATAGAAGCCGATAAATTTCACATTTATCTAACGTTGATTTAGTTTTTTGTAATGTGATATCAGCGCATATTTCAGCTTCATCATAATTGTAATTCAAGTATTCAACTTCACAACGCTCTTTATGTAATTCAAAGGTTAACTGATAACACTTGTCCCAACTGTCATTACTCAATTGATCCATTCCAGCTTTCAGGTATTCTAATGAACCCATATATGCGGCTGATGATTTGGCCTTTTTACCTGCCTCAAGATTTAAATGAGTAATTTTATTTTTTTCTTCATCATTAGTGAGTCTATCAAAACCAATATTCAAATGACCGACAATATCAAATATGTTTTCTGATTGCTCTTCTTCAGAGCTATTCTTGAGCAAGAGTTGTCCAATCTTCAGATGAATTGATGGCTTGTCTTCTTCAGTAATTAAAGCATAAGCAGCTTGTTGTACTCGGTCATGTACAAACCGGTAGTCTTGAATCAAAAGTTCTGGATCTAACTCCGATAAAGACAAAACTAACCCCGATTGAATTGCAGGAATTATGTAATTGAATACTTCAGGTGAATTATTTCCTGAGACAAGAGATAAGGTAGTTAAATCAAAATTAGCACCAATACATGCTGCCAGCTTTAAAACTTCCTGGGTATTCAAGGGTAATTTTCTTAACTTACCAATCATCAACTCAACCACATTATCTGTGATATTTTGAGACTTTATTTTGTACAAATCCCATTCCCATACTTGGTTTTTATAATTAAACTCAATGAGATTTTCAGAATATAAGTTGCTTAAAAACTGATTAACAAAGAATGGGTTACCTTGTGTTTTATCAAAGATCATTTTGGACAATTCTTGAACCTTCTCATTCTCTTGTATCACGGTGTCTTCGATCAGATGTCTAACGTCATTTATAACTAGATTTTTCAAGGTCAACTCATGAATACAAATTTGATTATTTTTGAGCTTATCAATCAAGGTAATAAAAGGATGGTTAACATTGACTTCATTGTCTCGATAAGCTCCAATCAATAATAAGTTTTTTAGGTTTTTATCCATCACGATCAGTTCGATTAACTTTAAAGTTGCTCTATCTGTCCATTGGAGATCGTCTAGAAAGATAACTAGGGGATGCTCCGGACTACAACAGCAGTGAATAAAGTGTTGAAAAACTAAGTTAAACCGATTTTGAGATTCCGTTGGTTCTAATTTATCTATGGGGGGTTGGGGGCCAATAATTAATTCAATTTCTGGTATGACTTCAATAATAACTTGTCCATTAACACCGAGAGCTTGCAATAATTTAGTTTTCCATTTTTCTAAGTTTTCTGGGCTTTCAGTTAGTAGTTGTTGCACAAATTCTTTGAAGGCTGATACGATCGCTGAATAGGGAAAATTACGCTGAAATTGGTCAAATTTTCCAGAAATGAAGTAGCCTTTTCTTTGGGTGATGGGTTTATATATTTCTTGGACTAGGGCTGATTTTCCAATACCTGAGTAGCCAGCCACTAGCATCATTTGATTGTTTCTATCGACTTGTTCAAAGATGTTTAAGAGCTGCTCAATTTCTTTTTGCCTTCCGTAGAGTTTTTGGGGAATTTGAAATTTATCAGATAGGTCTTCGGTTCCCAGAGGAAACGAGTCAATTTCTCCCTGGGTTTCCAGTTGGGTTAAACACGTTTCTAGGTCGGTTTTTAATCCCCAAGCACTCTGATATCTATCTTCGGCGTTTTTGGACATCAACTTGCTGATGATGTCGGAGAAAATGGAGGGAATATGGGGATTAATTTCGGTTACCGATCGAGGTTCTTTGGCAATATGACAATGAACTAATTCGAGTTCGTCTTGGGCGGTGAATGGTAGTTGCTTGGCGAGCAGTTCATAAAAGGATACACCAAGAGAATAAAAGTCGGTGCGATAGTCTAAGGAGCGGTTCATTCTTCCGGTTTGTTCTGGGGAGATATACTGAATGGTTCCTTCGACAATGGTGGGGTTTTTAAGGGTGGGAGTTTCTTTGCTTAGTTGAGTGGAGATACCGAGGTCGATGATTTTTAGCTGTTGCGTTTGGACGTTGAGTACGATATTGGCAGGATTAATATCTTTGTGGATAATATTTTCGGCGTGGAGTTCTCCAAGGCTTTCAGCTATTTTGATGAATAGGGATAGGTATTGATTCAGGTTAAAGGTGTCCTGAATTTTGAGAGATCTGAGGGATTCTCCTCCAAAGTCCTCCAGGATAATAACTAGGGTATTTTTATAGGGTTGAAGGTCATAGGCTTTAATGATTCCTTTTCGGTCTAAGGAATGGGTAAGCTGATATTCTTGTTTGTAGCGGGTCAGTTCTGAGCGAGTGGGATAGTCTTCTTTGAGGAGTTTGAGAATAACAGGTTGCTGATTAGTTTCTTTGATTGCCCGATAGACTTCCGAGTTACTGCTTTCGTAAATGAAGTTTAGGGTTTTATAACCGGATAAGGAGAGCATAGTTTTTAAGTTATCAGAAACTTTAGGATATTTTATCACTAGAGTTCTATGGGTTTAAAGGTATGGCTTGATGCCCCTTCGCCTTCAGATATCAGGTAGGGTTTTCCACACTGTTAACCGAATCGCTCCCTAGGCTCGATCGCCCCTAAACTAAAACTTCTCATATCTGCCATCCTTGATGGAACAAGAGATACAGACCGATCGCCGCTCCTGATTGTTGAGCAGATCGCTCACAGTTTCGTAATATTCGTTAATATAAGATTAATAATCATAAACAAGAACCGTCCTAAATACCCTAAAACACAACAGGAGGATCGAATAGGCGTGAACAAACGGTGGAGAAATGCAGGACTATATGCTTTACTGGCGATCGTCGTCATTGCCTTGGGAACAGCGTTGTTTGACCAACAACCTCAACCCACCCAAACCTGGCCTTACAGTCAACTGATTGATGAAGTTGAGAGCCAACGGGTAGAGCGGGTCAACCTCAGTGCTGACCGTACTAGAGCGCTAGTGACCGCAGAAAATGGCGATAAGATTCTGGTTAACCTTCCCAACGATCCAGATCTACTCAACATTCTCACGAACAATAATGTTGATATCTCAGTTTTACCTCCCAGTGATGATGGGGCTTGGGTGCGGGCCTTAAGTAGTCTGTTTATCCCGATTTTGCTGGTGGTAGGGGTCTTTTTCCTCCTCAGACGGGCCCAAAATGGCCCTGGCTCTCAGGCGATGAACTTTGGGAAATCGAAGGCTAGGGTGCAAATGGAACCCCAAACCCAAGTCACCTTCGGAGATGTGGCCGGGATTGAACAAGCCAAATTAGAGTTAACGGAAGTTGTAGACTTCTTGAAAAACGCCGATCGCTTCACGGCAGTGGGCGCTAAAATCCCCAAAGGTGTCCTCTTAGTTGGCCCTCCTGGAACGGGTAAAACCCTACTCGCGAAAGCAGTTGCCGGTGAAGCAGGAGTTCCCTTTTTCTCCATTTCGGGTTCTGAGTTTGTCGAAATGTTTGTCGGGGTGGGTGCTTCCCGCGTCCGGGATTTGTTTGAACAAGCGAAAGCCAATGCTCCCTGTATCGTCTTTATCGATGAAATTGATGCCGTTGGTCGTCAACGGGGTGCAGGTCTCGGTGGCGGTAATGACGAGCGCGAACAAACCCTGAACCAATTGCTGACCGAAATGGACGGGTTTGAAGGCAATACCGGAATTATCATTATTGCGGCAACTAACCGTCCCGATGTTCTCGATGCTGCCTTGATGCGTCCCGGTCGCTTTGACCGTCAGGTGGTCGTAGACCGTCCCGACTATGCTGGACGCTTAGAAATTCTTAATGTTCACTCCCGGGGCAAAACCCTATCTCCTGATGTGGATCTGGAAAAAATTGCCCGTCGGACTCCTGGATTTACGGGTGCAGACCTCTCCAATCTCTTGAATGAGGGAGCCATTTTAGCGGCTCGTCGCAATTTAACTGAGATTTCCATGGATGAAGTCAATGATGCCATTGACCGCGTTCTGGCTGGGCCGGAGAAGAAAGACCGGGTGATGAGCGAGAAACGCAAGGAATTGGTCGCCTATCATGAAGCCGGCCATGCTTTAGTGGGCGCTTTGATGCCAGATTACGATCCCGTACAGAAAATTAGCATTATTCCTCGCGGCCGTGCCGGGGGTTTGACTTGGTTCACACCGAGTGAAGAGCGCATGGATTCCGGATTATACAGCCGTTCTTATCTGCAAAACCAGATGGCGGTTGCTCTGGGCGGTCGTTTGGCTGAAGAGATCGTCTTTGGTGATGAAGAAGTGACGACTGGTGCATCGAATGACTTGCAACAGGTGGCACGGGTGGCTCGGCAAATGGTGACTCGTTTCGGGATGAGCGATCGCCTCGGACCGGTCGCATTAGGTCGTCAGCAAGGCAATATGTTCCTGGGTCGCGATATTGCAGCCGAGCGGGATTTCTCGGAAGAAACGGCAGCCGCTATTGATGATGAGGTGCGGAATCTAGTAGACCAAGCCTATCGCCGCGCTAAGGCAGTGTTAGTCAATAATCGTGCTGTCCTCGACCAATTGGCACAAATGCTAGTGGAACGAGAAACGGTTGATTCTGATGAACTGCAAGAATTGTTGGCCAATAGTGAGGTGAAAATGGCGGCGATCGCCTAATTTCACCGATAGCCATCCTCAAGGATCGACGAATAGATAGGGGCAAACAGTCGTTCGCCCCTATCTATTCTTCAGTTTAGGTTAAGGAGGCGATGATTAGCGATAGATCCGGAGGAGCAAAGGGAGTAGGCTAAAAGTGCGAATCAGCAACTCCTTATGTGCTCGATGTTTAGTCTAGAAGAACTTCTGTGGAATTGGGTTAGGCAAACGCTGCTAGTTGTGCTTGCCAAATGGACCAATCATGGCCCCCATCCCAAATTTCTAAATGATGGGGAATGCCATTGCGATTAAAAGTATCACACAAGCGCAGATAATCGGAGAGACAGTGGTCATGTTGAGCCGTGAGAAGTTTGAGGTCAGTATTGGCTCCTCCTAACTCTAACCAGCGATCGCGATTCATATTAGCCATGTAGGCGACTGGATTAATAAAATGCAACTCCTTAGTGGTTTCCTCGGAATTTAACTGTGCAATCCCAGGTAGCTTGGTTAAATCATAGGTTCCCGACATAGAAATACAGCGGCGGACAATATTTGGATAGCGCAAAGCCAAATTTAACGCATGGGTTGCGCCTAAAGAACAGCCAGCAGCCACTAAAAAATCATTCTGGGCTTCATCACAAGCATAGGGTATAAACTCCTTACACCAATGCTTCTCCAACAATAACCAGCGCTGACGACGTTCCTGAATCGTTAATCCTGGAGCTAACAGCGTTTCCCAGTCCAAGGTATCCAAACAAAACACCTGAGTCCAGCCCATATCCAAATGCCGCCCCAGAGCCGCTATTAAACCCCGGTCTTCTGGATCGAAAAAGCGTCCATTGCTTGAAGGAAACAATAACATGGGATAGCCAGAGTCCCCAAAATGCAAGACCTCCATTTCCCGTTGCAGAATATGGGAATAGAACCGGAAATACCGACGACAATAAGCCATAGAGTTTAAACTGAAAGCGTGAGTCAAACTTGAGCGATCGAGGATGGATATAGAATTGAAAGTCTAGAACATAGGTTGTGAACGATATCCTCCGGTAACTTAAAACAATAACGTAACCATTGTCCAATCCTTAACCGTTTCTCCAACATCATACAGAACCGTAACCCATGAGAGTTATTTTTTTTGGCACACCGGCCTTTGCTGTCCCCACCCTAGAGCGATTATTATCCGATCCACAATTCAAAGTTCTGGGCATTGTCACCCAACCAGATAAACGTCGAGGTCGAGGGAGCAAAGCCATCCCCTCTGCTGTGAAAACCATTGCTCTAAGGGAGAATTTACCCGTGTGGCAACCTGAACGAATTAAGAAAGACTCTTTGACATTACAGGAATTAGAGCAAATGCAGGCTGATGTGTTTGTGGTGGTTGCCTACGGTCAAATTCTTTCCCTCAAGATTCTGAAAATGCCTAGACTCGGATGCGTGAACGTCCATGGCTCAATTTTACCTCAATATCGGGGAGCCGCCCCCATCCAATGGTGTCTCTACCATGGGGAAAGGGAAACCGGTATTACCACCATGCTTATGGATAAGGGAATGGACACCGGAGATATGTTGCTTAAGTCAGTGACCCCCATTCATTTAGGAGACAATGCCCATACTTTAGCCGAGCGGTTAGCTCAGATGGGCGCAGATTTATTAATTGACACTTTGTTAAAACTTGATCAACAGCAGGTTACCCCCATTGCCCAGGATAATGATTTAGCCACCTATGCACCTTTGATTAGTAAACCGGATTATGAGTTAGATTGGCAACGCAGTGCCCTAGAGTTACATAACCAAGTACGGGCATTTTTTCCGTCTTGCATTACTCAATTTCGCGATCGCTTGTTGAAGGTGATGGAAACCTCTCCCTTGATGATGGATCAAGGATTAGAATTGCCTGAAGAGTTGATAGCATTGGAGCAAAATTTACAACATATGAACTTGGGTGATGCCCAAGTGGGAGAAGTTGTTTTTCTTGCCAAAGGATTCGGCCCAGTGGTGAAAACTGGACAAGGGTTCTTAGTTTTGCATCAAGTACAATTAGCTGGAAAACGGGCGCAATTGGGAAGCGATTTTATGAATGGCTCCCGTTTGCAAGTGGGAGAAGTTATGAACCATAGCAGCCAATGAGTTATATCAAGTCCGGTGAATAAGTTATGATATAGTCAGCAGTTCACTCCACCCGTAAAAATCGGTTAACCCTGCAATTAATTGCGGCTGTTTCAATAAGGTTTGGCAGCGCTGGTACAACACTTCTTCTAGCTGCTCGATATTCTCAAACGAGCGATTAGCAATCGGTTTATCTACCACTGGCCACGATCTTTCCGCTGGTTGCAATTCGGGACAATGAGAGGGTAAGAAGATTAAATGAAGTCCTTCGGGTACTCTCACCTGCTTACTGGTATGCCATCCGGCTTGGTCTACCACTAATAGGATACGTTTATCCTTACCCAAGCCCAAGAATTTAGCCACATCCTCTAATACCCGATTAAATAGTTGGCTATTGACGTAAGGGAGTATCCACCAATAAGTTTCCCCACTCTGAGGTTCGACAAAACCATATACCCATAACCATTCAAATTTCCAATTCACACGAGCAACGGGTGTACAACCTTCTGGTCACCAGTTCATAAATCCAGGTGCGGCTATAGCCGGTAATTTCTTGTATTTCCTCCGTGGTCTTTCCCTGAGCTAACAACCAGATGATTTGATATTGACGACTTTCTGGGCCCTCTTTTACTTGATGCTAGGCTACCCCTAGCGACTCTGTACTCTGGTGGGGGACTATCTTAATTCGTCTCGGCATTGCTTTGGTTTGGCACTCTTCCTTTATATCGTAACTTATTCATCGAACTTGATATTAAGTTAGGTGTATTGCTACTTCACCTCTGATGGAGAGTAGAGTCAAAGCCTATCAGTGCAAGGGTTTAAGTGCTGAAGCCGATGATGAGATTTGAACTCACTCTTTATAGAAGGAACTTAGGCTGCGATAGCTTGAAACCCTTGCCCTACATATGGCCTATATACTAGACATTAGGATGTGTTGAAAGCGTGTTGAATATGGACATTTACATTAAACAGGCATGGGTTTTGGTAACTGAGTATTTTCACTCTAACGCCATTGAAGTCTCTAAGCAGGTAGATCACGAACTGGTGAGGACATATCTTAAGGCTTGTCAGAAGTCAACTCCGAAGGGTGTCCGGATCGTCAGTAGTGGCAACCGATTGTATCTCCGGTTCAAAACTGCAACCAAGCCGTCAACAGTCAATAATTCCTGTGATGAAGACTTTACCCGTGATGGTTGCGTCAACGCTCTGGCAAAAGCCTTGCTTGTGGCTCATAAACTCAAGGAATGCGAGAGAGAAACGGAGTTTTGGTCATGGTATGAGACAGAAATCAAAGAAGAGCCAACCCTCAAGGATGATTACTTAACCATCGGTCAAGCGATTGAGTTAGTTAAAACCCATTTTTTCAATGACTATGACAAGTGTGGCAGGGATAGGTCAGACCCAAGTTTGGGCACAAACTCAAAAGCCTCTTACCAAGAAGCTTATGGGGTATTCCACAATAAACTTAATCCTGAGTTAAAGCTTACAGCAGAAAACCTTGTTTCTGAAGTGCAAAGGGTATGGGGTCACCTCGGTCAATCGGCAGGGTTCAGAACTGCCAAATCAGCAGTATGCAAGCTTTTGAGGGTTTACCGATTGTCGTCTGAAGTAGATAAATTTAACGCCTACTTCGGTAGATCCCAGATTAAGAAAAAGCGGACAAGGCAAACTGTCAGTATTGAGTCATTTCTTGACTTCAGAGATAGGGCCTTGGGACTCAACGGCTATCCCTTGACTACTCAACAGTCCAAAAACATTGACGCTAGACGTTCTTGGTTTAAGGCATTTTCTATTAACCTCATCTATGGCTTTAGATGTGCTGAATTTCTGGCAATTGCGAACCTGGATAAGCCCTACAAGTGTTCTGATGGTGAGATTATTTCAGCCATCAATGACCCATTGAACCAGGACTTTATCATAGTCTTAAAACCTTACTTCTGGGTTATTGATAATGCAGGAGGTAAGCACAAAATCACTATCAAGACTGGTGGCGGGTTTGTTAGACCAATGATTCATCCAAGCTACCCAGACTTGATAGAGCGTTTGGATATTAACAACCCTAACATCTCATTGCCTACGGTAACTCCTAAATCAACTTCTAAAGAGTTGACTATTAAAGGTTGCTATCAACGGGGAATGAGACGGTCATTAGGTGAATATATTGAACAAGTAGGGGGTCAAGGTTTCACGCAGACTCATGCCTTAAGGCATTTGGCTAATTATCATGGCAAACTTGCTGGTTTGACCCGTGACCAACGTTCAATGAGTCTGAGACATTCTCAATCGTCTAACGATGGCTATGATGAACATTTGACCCCTAAAGACCAGTTGACTTTATTGACAACTGATATTTCCCAGTCAGTAGAGAACCAACGACTAAAAGAAGAGTTAAAGCAAGCGAATGAAACTATCTTCTTCCTTAAGAGAGAAAATGCCCGACTCAATGAACTTCTGAGTGGTAATGACAACTTGCCTAAGATTGGGTAAGTTAAGAGCTTCTGGGAATAGAGCCTAGGTGATACCTTGCTCGTCTTCTTCTGGAGACTCCAGAGAGGATTTTATCTGCTCTAGTTTGGCTCTACCTTCTGCATACTTTGCCCCCTTATATCCCATTACGTTCTTGATGATTTCGGAATCTGGCAAGCCATCATTTAGAGCTATCCGAACTTGTTCCGTTAGTCCGTTAGTTTCGTTGGAACCCTCAGAGTTAGGAGGTAACGAACGCTCTAACGGAACACCCTCGTAATCCTCATCAATACTGGCGTTAGGGTCAGTTAGCCCTAGCGAACTTTTCCGTTCGGTGCTAACGGCAAGGGCGATCGCACTATTAGTCTGTTGAGCGAGAAATAACTCAGACGCTACTGAGTGCTTAAACTGGGCTACATCATACTTTTCAAGCGCTTTAATCTTTGGCTCTAAACCACTTAAGATAATGCTACTTGATAGGCAGGCTCCACCAGAGACTAAACCAACGACAACTGACGACCATCTAAAAAACTGATGGTAGCTATTGACTCTGACATTCCGAGTAAAAAATGGAGTGCAGAACCAGAGACGATAGAGATTAGATGGAGGGTAATCCAAAGCTGTTTAACAGATTTGCTGTCAGAGGAATTAATTAATATACCCATTGAATTAATCCCCCTGTAATTAGAACTAAACTTAGCCCAATTAACAACACAACATAGAGGATAAAATCATCCCCCAGTTTCTCCCTCTGGTAATAGATAGTCGCTCCAGCAGTCCCCTGTCCAATAGCCATCAGAAGAGCCAAAATAAAGCCAATCTCTCTAAAGTCTGGATTGAGTAAACTAGCCAAGCTAATCAAACTTGCTCCACTACCAACCATCAAGCCAAGCCCAATAATTCGGTAAAGCGATATCATTTCAAAACCTCTAATATCGGGATAGAAATCCCCCTGAAAACTTGAGCTTTTATACTGGTGTACAGTAGTATCCTAGGGGGATTAAAGGGATTACAAACTACCCATCAATGGGGCGATCGCAGCATCGGCTTGCTGTTCAGCTTGTTCTAAGCTATTGCCCATTTGAGCGTACCCAGGATGCAACGAGTGGAGATATTTGGCACTGGTATTTGAGTACCCCTGTATCCTCTTCTCGTTCCGAGCCTCGTTCCGGCGATAGCGTTCATGGTACTTGTTGACCCTGGTATGGTTATCACTCATGTCAGAGAGCGCTTCGTAGGCTTTCTTGGTGGCACGAGTCGTAATTCTGGCATCCTTAGCCCGCTCTCTCAAGGCTTCCGCTTCCTCTGGGGAAAAACTGCGGGCTTGCTCAACAACCGGGGCATAGCGGAACTTTTCCCAGCTTCCGGGGGAATTTGGGGTAATGGCGTTGTCGGCGCTCTTCTTGTGTACAGTAGTAGCATCAAGCTGCGAGTGCTGACCCTGTACCGGCGCAATACCTCCGGCGCTATCGTTGCTCAAAAACTGGAGTAGTCCCATGATTCTCTTGACCTTTTATTGATACAGTTACGGTGACGAATTGCCCAAGGACAAAGGAAAGCAGAACCCCTAATGTGATAAACAGCAAGGGGTTCCAGTCCATGGGGCGTTTATTCCATGGATTCCTTCTCATTGATTTGGTGACTGATGGTGTGTAAAGTTTGCCGAATATCTGAGAGCCTTTCCCAGAAGGAGACAGAGGATTCCAGTGCGTTACACCGGCGCTCTAGCTGCCCGATCGCCTCAAAATCCACCGGTGGAGGAACAGCTTCAAGCTCTTTGAGGTAAACAAGGTACGCCCGGACGTGATGCTCTAGCTCTGCGGGGACGCGGATTTGCTTGGTGGTCGCTGGCTTGCGAGTGGTGGTTCTAGGCATAGCGTTCACCCCCTTCCTCTTCAATGAGATCTCGCAGTTGCCCTACTGTATGTAAATCCGCTTCACAGTCAATCAATTGGGTGAATCCATCGTATTGTCGGGGAACAGCAGTATAAAGCCAATCCCCATCCTGGATACAGTAGGTTTTTCCAGTGATGAGAAAGTCCCCGACGCAATCGCCGATTTCCCAAAAGGACGGTTCTTTCGCCTTCCATAGAGGGTCAATATTTCGTAGCATTATTGATGCTCCTGATTGTGGTCTCGTCACAGTTAGGGGAAGTCCTGGGTTGGTATTGGCAT
Organism: Roseofilum reptotaenium CS-1145; assembly: GCF_028330985.1. Taxonomy (NCBI): domain Bacteria; kingdom Bacillati; phylum Cyanobacteriota; class Cyanophyceae; order Desertifilales; family Desertifilaceae; genus Roseofilum; species Roseofilum reptotaenium. The sequence continues at coordinate 80,987 of NZ_JAQMUE010000077.1, forward strand.
TACCTTCTCAGGGCGTTAATCCTTTCGCTGATGAATAAAGCATAACCCCGGCGATCGCCAAAGACAATAGATCGTATCATCAAAATTATTCACCATTTTTGATGACATCGATCAATGAGACTCTATTGTACGTTGGTAGTCCAGCCCTCGCCCTTCTGACACAATCGTACTACTCGCTCCATGCCCATAGCGGCTCATATTTACGCTGTAAGGTGGATTGCCCCTCTAAATGACCAATCGTACTGGGGGTGTCCTTTTGAAAGGAAACCTTACAGGACAAAGGTTTTAGCCGTTGAGTAATACAGGATATACCACAGGTCAACTCATTTCGCCCTTTATACCATTGTACAGTCGTAATATGGTGATTCATGGGGACTAAGAGGGTACAAAAGGGAGATTTCCATAGACAAATTTCTATGGTTAGGGGAGATAATGGGAAATGCTGAAATTCTTGGTGGCGCTTGACTACCGATATTCTCTCGTTTTGTGTCCACTTGCGCGTAGCGCAAGTATAGCGTCAAAAATTCCTCCTTGTCAAGAGATTTAATTAGAGTCTCTAATCTGCGATTGATAGATTAATCGCAGACTAGAGTTCTGAACTTCAGGATAAGTACGAGAAGCGTCCTTGATAATTGAAGGACAAGACTATTATCTGGGTCTCAGTTCTTCAGGAGGATAGCGATAGCCTTCATGCCATTTCCCGTCAAGATTTATCATGACCTCCCATTCCCCCTCATCATCTTGAACCCCGGTGATGATCGCTTCCATACATTCAGTCCCTGGAGTCACAGTTAGAACCTTGTCATCAATTGAGTAGTTTCCCGATGGTCTCTTCTCTAATCCGTCCGGCTCAAAGCGATCTGTCCTCCATTTCAGCCTGAATAAGTATTTGCATTCCCACTTTCCACTCTCGTCAGGAAGTCCCGTAATCATTGCAGGAAGTTTCCCCTCAGAATGCTTGATCCACAACAGTTCGCCTAGCGAGTAGGGTAGGTCATCTTCAGTTTTGGTTGCAACTGGGATCGGCTCCCTCACCTCTTGGGTGGATAGGTCATCAGCAGAAACTTCACTTTGAGTGGTAGAGCTGTCGGGTTGCGCTGTTTCGTTACTCCGACCCTCACTCTCTTGATGGACATTGGGATTATCTCCATCAGAGAGTGGGGATAGTTCTTCCTGTGAGTGGTCGGATACAATCTTGATATTCTCCCAGAAGACAGTCCATCCCCCATCATCCAAGAGTCTAATTAACATCCCTTCGTTCTGCACTCCATCATCCAGGTCTTTAATTTTAACCTTCATTCCTGGACATCCCCATGGGGGTGGGATGAAATCATTTGAGACACTTTTTTCCGTAGTAGGGGCACTTCTCCATGGGTCGGATAGTGGCTCTGTTTTTTCGGGTTGCTCATTTTCTGATCTACACCCCCCTAAAGTATCGTCACAACCGTCACGCCCTTGCTGTGTAGGCATTCCAGCCGTCACATCAACCATCACAGTATCGTCACCCGTATCATCACACTCTGTTTTTGAGGGTGAAGGTGATGGGATAGGCGCTTCTACTCTCGCAGAAGCAGAAAAGTCAATGGGAATTTGTTCCTGTGATGGCTGTGATGGTTCCTGTGATGGTTCGGTGACGATAGGTGTGACGGCTGGAACCCTTGCCCTATCTGGCTGTGACGGTTGTGATGGTTGATTTGGGGAATAAGCTTTCTCAGCTTTTTTGAACACTTCACTGGGAGTGGGGATATGTTGATGTTTAATCTCTTCCCTTATATCCACACCGATGATGTAAGAACCGTTCCGAGCTTTTCCTCTCTCAATTTCCCAACCCACAAAATCAGATGCAGTAATCAGCCGAGAGCTAAACTTATTCATTGCTACAGCTTTCTGCCCAGTGTGAGAACAGAATTTAGTATATTCACTGTAAACATCTTTGACGTAAACTTTACAATTAGATATGGGCACTAACTCAGTATCCAGGAAGTCAGCAACAGAGTTTTCTGCCGTCTCTAGTTCCCATGCCTTGCTGTTGAATGAGGGAATCTCATGTTCGCCTAGCCCATTGACAATTGCATCAACTTTGAGGGATGGCATAGAGAGAGCGCAATAGGTGAGCCGAGGAATCTCCCTTAACATTAATTCTTCAGCTAAGGAGTTTCGGTTGATGATTGGTATGTCAAACTCAACCAGGCATAAACGGCGCTTGATGGCTCCAGTCTCTCCTCTAAATATGGGGTCGTTAGAGATAATCAAAAGCGTTCCGTAGAATGGGCTAGAACCCACTTCTTTGAAGATTTGGCGATAGGGGATAGCATCCCCCCCAGTCATGGATTTAATCGTATCTAAAGCGTCTTCCGAATACTTATTCCCTTCGTCAGGCAGGGTAAGAAGTTGACTGTCAATCCAGTGAGCAACATCATACTCACCTCCCAGCCTGGAAAGCTTAGACGCTTTGGTATTCTCCTCTCCCACTAAAGAGCCTAGTATGCGTGAAAAAGTCCCCTTTCCGGTTCCAGGTTTACCAATTAGGTGTATGAATTTCTGGAGAGTGGAAAACCTCCACGCTAAGACCCCATTACAAATTGCCAGAAGTTTAAGTATCTTCCTCTCATCTCCACCCATGGCATGATGCCAAGCGTCGTAAATGTGGGGGCAATATTGTCTGAGCGCCTCCAAGGGGTCTTTGATTGGTTCTCCATCTGGTTGCCACCAGTCCCGGTGAATGATGCTGGTGTTGTAATGTTCTGGGTTATGGGGGGTCAATGCCAAGGTTTCCATGTCAACAACCCCATTGGCGAAAGCCCTCACTGACTGTGATTGAGGCATCCATTGCCGATGACGAAGTTCCCGTTCTAATGACTTCAGACAGTTCTCTATCCAGGTGTCAGTTTTGATGAATGACTTGACTTGGTGGTGAATAACGTCCCCTACATCCTCGTGGGGGATAGCTTCCCAATATTTGCCATTCCATTCCCTCCAAGTTTTCTGTTCATTGTGAAAACGCCACCGATCTCGCTCTACCTTAGCCAACTCTTGAGCGAACTGAACAGGAGTCGGTGGCTCGTCTTTCTTTCCTGACTGCTTGCGCTCTGATTGCGGTGTACAGTGGTTGCCTGACTCTTATTTGTTCTCCTCTACTGGCGGTTCAATAGGCATCCGCCAGACATCTTCTACAGCCTTTTCCAGGATTTCTGGAGATGCCAGACCAGCTTCATACCAATCGGTAATATCCCCCGCTTCTGGGCAATCTGCCCACAATGTTTTCATGCCCAGTCTGACAGAGTGAAGCCCTACAATTTGGCAAGCCTGTTGAATGATGTCCATTTTTTTCCCTCCAGCAACATCATTATCAGGGATAAGGACAAAGCCTGCATACCCTAAGTCTGCGAGTTCCTTGAGCCATGGACTGACCGTCTCTACTCTCCACTCAGAAGCCTGAACGGTCAGAGCCTTAATGCCTAGTTTGGCAGCGGTATCGGTGCATTGTTCTCCTTCTACCATCAGTAGAAGCTTCCCTTTATCCTCTGGAGTCGGGAATAGAACAGACTCAAAATTGTAAGGCCCCCAGTCAATGTCTCCCTTGCCCTTCTGCTCACAGAACTGAGGGAAGCAGAACTTTTCAGGCTTACCATTGGGTCTTAAGTCCTTCTTGTCAATCCGCACCATGCGGCAAATTCTGCTGTAGTTCCAGACCTTGTTTCCTTTCTCGTCTCTGCCGAATCCTGGGGTAGCTTCCATCGGTTCTGGGTACTTTGCTAGACCGGGGAATGGTCTAGTTTTAGTCTTAGCCTCACTGCCAGAGGAAGGAGTCTTGATGCGCTTGACCCAAAAATTGGGTTTCAAGCCCCGCCCTTTAGCTTCGCTGTGGGCGGCTTTTCTCCTTGTTGTTGAATGTATTGCTTAATCTTTTCTATCGGCGCACCTCCACAAGAAATAGCAAAATAACTCGGAGACCAAA
>NZ_JAQMUE010000078.1 GCF_028330985.1 Roseofilum reptotaenium CS-1145
CCTTCACTATATTTTTCCCAGTCATCCCATTCGCTCTCCAGTCCGATGTAGGTTGCCATCAATCTACCGCTATCATTTCGTAGTCCCCTCTGGAGGCAACGGGGACTATCGGGGTTGTCAGCTCTGTACCACCAGTAACCGTATTTATCTGTCACCTTCTGACCCGGTAGGGTTGCTCTCATCATGCGATGGGTAAAGTGTCCCGTATCTAGCAGTTGCTTCTTATTGAGTACCCGTCCAGCATAAGGATTCACTTTCGGGTCGAGGAAGAGTTTATCTGCGCTAGCCCGGTGCAATTGCTGCGCCTCATCACGCCCCGATCGGGGTGAACAAATCAACTCGTCACCATTGAGCCGGTAGATAATTCCTCCTTTGTCAAAATCAACTGAAATAACTTTTTGCCGTAGTAGCTTGGCTACGATTGCCACCGAAAGGTAAACGCCGTCAGACATGGAACCGTTACCAATCTTCTGGAGCAACGTCTTAGTCGGGTCAGAAAGGGTTAGGGTTGTTCGGCTACGGGCAATGGCTTCTTTACGAGCAGCTCCAGGGTGTAAGCCATCTCTCTGTGTATGCATAGTCAGTGTCACTGTGATTGAGGGTGACATTCATTATATGCATGATTAGTGTCACTGTGATTGAGGGTGGTTTCGAGGGGGGAGTCTACCCCCTTATCTCTGAACACCCGGTGATTCACCGGGTGATAGCAGTTGCGTCTGAAATTGAGAGGATGTTTTTAGGGATTTTTGGGAGGGACTTTAGTTTCTCTCAGTTGCCTCTTGGGAACCCCCTTGGATTTCTCTATGGATTCTATAGAAAACTCTAATTACTATCTAACCCATTTGACCTATTTCTTGCCCCTTACTTTTGGAGGTGCTATGGTGGTTTTAGGTAGATTTTAGGCAGAGTACCAGATTCTGGTCTGGGTGTCGGAGCTGAAAAGTCTGGAGTGCTATACACAAGAAAGACGAGCACGGAGGGATTTGAACCCCCGACACCCAGAACCGGAATCTGGTGCTCTATCCACTGAGCTACGTGCCCTTAACCTAAGGAATCATAGCATAGATTTTCCCAAATTGAAACTTCTTCCTGGGGAGTGTGCGAGGTATTGCATTCAGGTCTGCAAGAATTTTAAGGTTTAATTTCTAATTGGTAATAAATCCCTGCTGTATCCTTAAACGTGGCTTATCAATCATGGAACACTTGTCTTATGGCTCCTCTCGCCCTTCTTAGCACATCCGATAAAACGGGACTGGTGGATCTGGCCCGGAGTTTAGTGGAAGAATTTGGATTTGATTTAGTGAGTAGTGGAGGTACGGCGAAAACCCTACAAAAATGTGGATTAACGGTAACGAAGGTTTCTGACTATACGGGATCGCCAGAAATTCTAGGCGGCCGGGTGAAGACGCTCCATCCTCGCATTCATGGGGGAATTCTAGCGCGGCGCAATCTGGAGGAGGATCTTCAGGATTTAACGGATAATAACATTCGCCCGATTGATTTGGTGGTGGTGAATTTATACCCGTTTGAACAGACAATCGCTAAGCCGGATGTGAAGTTAGAAGAGGCGATCGAAAATATCGACATTGGTGGCCCCACCTTGCTGCGAGCGTCAGCTAAAAATTATGCCCATTTAACCGTCCTCTGCGATCCGACTGATTATAATGCTTATGTAACGGAACTGCGTCAACAGGGGGGTAAAGCCTCAGCAGAATTTCGGAAAGAACGGGCGATAAAAGCCTTTGCCCATACTGCGGCCTATGACCGAGCGATTACTGCTTATTTAACCGGTCAGCAAGAGGAACTGTTGCCCTCTGAATTTAGCCTATCGGGACAGAAGCGGCAAACCATGCGCTATGGCGAAAATCCCCACCAGAGCGCCGCTTGGTATCAGACGGGAACGGGAAAAGAGGGATGGTCAGGAGCAACCCAATTACAAGGAAAGGAACTCAGTTATAACAATTTGGTGGATTTGGAGGCTGCGCGGCAAATTATTACCGAGTTTACGGATAAGCCCACTGTGGCTATTTTGAAACATACTAATCCCTGTGGTCTTGCGGTGGCGAATACGTTGGTGGAAGCCTATCAGAAGGCATTGGCAGCGGACTCGACTTCAGCGTTTGGCGGTATTGTGGCTCTGAATCAACCGATTGATGGGGCGACTGCACAGGAGTTAACCCAAATCTTTCTCGAATGTGTGGTTGCTCCTGGTTGCGATCCGGAGGCTCAAGACATTTTACACAAGAAATCGAAGTTGCGGGTTTTGGTCTTGCCGGATCTGATGCAAGGACCGCAGGTGATGATCAAGAGTATTGCGGGTGGTGTTTTATTACAACAGAGCGATCGCACGATTAGCACCCCGGATCAGTGGCAAGTGGTGACGGAAAAACAACCAACTCCAGAGCAGCTAGAAGAGCTATTCTTTGCTTGGAAAGTAGTGAAGCATGTAAAATCGAATGCGATCGTGGTGACCAAAAACCAAACCACCTGTGGCATAGGAGCGGGTCAAATGAACCGCGTCGGAGCTGCGAAAATTGCCCTAGAACAGGCGGGGGAAAAAGCCCGTGGGGCCATACTTAGTAGCGATGCGTTCTTCCCCTTTGACGACTCAGTACGGACGGCTGCGGCGGCTGGGATTGAGGCGATTATTCAGCCTGGAGGTAGCGTGCGCGATAAGGATTCGATCTCCGCAGCCAATGAGTTAGGTGTAGTGATGGTGTTTACGCGAATGCGCCATTTTCTACATTAAGAAATAGGGGGCGATCGCTGCACAAAAGGGCGATCGCGCCAGCAATAGCCTATATCAGATGCTCCGGTAAGTAGCGGGGTTCAACGAAGTAACCCTGGTCGCGTAACTCTTTCAGATCGGGTAACATATCGAGGGCGACTTTTCCACACATCAGCAAGGAATAGTCATCAGGATATTGTTCAAGGTGGGCGGAAACTTGACGAAATCCCTCAAAGTAAACCTTATCTTTGACATGGCATCCAGGAACACTGGTGTCAGTAAAACCGCGTTTTGCACGGGAGGTAATTGCAAAGGCTTCATCAAATGTTGTGTGTTGAATCAGTTCACAAAAAACATCGTAGAAGCTATGATTTAAACTCAGATAAGCGGCAATCACTCCTAGTGCATAACGGCGTTGATCCGCAGGAGATTGAACACCATAGCAAGCTTCATGGTAGTTGGCTAATCCTTCTTCTGTAGCCATATAAGGCACCTCTATTAATTGCTCTTTCGAGCAATTAATGAGATAAAAAAAGACCGCCTTTTTCCCAAAAGATGAAATTTCATCTAAGAAGTAGACAGTTCATCATAGACCAATTACTTTTTATTAAAACTCCCCTACTTATAGGGAGTTTTAATTATATATCTGAGGTTGACCAGAAGACATATCTGAGGAGATTAAATACTACATTTCTCAAACCTATATTGGCTTCTGCTCTCACTTTTCCAAGCGAACGTAAAAGCTTGCCTCCCATGCACATTACCCAAGCTCCAAATACATGCTCTACTTTCGCTCTCGTTCTTGATTTTTGTGCTTCACTTAACGGTCTGTATCTACATCCTTTTTCATGGATTTTACTCTCAAATCCTAGGATTGATAATCTCCATTCAATTTCTTCACTCCGATAGTCGCTATCTGCCCATATCTCTGGTTCTGCATTATCTATATTTATCATTTTTCCCAATACTTTTGAGTCATACACTAATGCATCTGTCCCTTCATATTTGCGAATAATTCCATATTTTTTATCGATACTTATATTATTTTTATAGCCGTAGTGATTTTCACCATTTTTCTTCAACTACCGAGCGTCCAAATCCTTCTGACACAATCGGTTCGGCCGTTATTTCCATTCTTCAGGAATTTCTCCTTCTCGGATTTCTTTATTCTCTTTTCTGCTATTTCTTTGCCTCGGCACAGGAATTAGAGTCGCATCTATTATTTGACTTTCTTCAGCTTTATAACCTTGACTTTTTAGATACTCCTCTAATTGCTAAAATAACTCTTCTACTAATTTCTTTTTCGTCAGTTTTCCCTTAAACAACCATACCGTTTTAGCGTCGGGTACTGGATCTTTTGTGCCCAGATTTAGAAGCTTCATAAACGAGAGTCTATCATTGACTTAATACTCCAATTGATCGTCACTTAAATTGAACATTGTGTGTAGGATAACTAACTTGAACATTCAGATAACGTCTAGGGGTTTACGACCGGCATTACTTGAGAGTTCACGGTCATGAATTTATTCGAGGATTGGACGAAACTCCTCCCAAGATACTAATTCATTCAGTTGAGAGAGCAGCGGTTTTTTCTCCTTTAGCTTTTTCTGACGGTTCTCTACGTCCAAAAAACTTATTTAACCCATTTTTTTTCCCTTACTTTTTCTTTCTTGATTATCTCATGAATTCACGGTATAGTCAATTAATAGAAGTGCCCTTAAGATAACGTCTAGGGGTTTACAACCGGCATTACTTGAGAGTTCACGGTCATGAATTTGTTCGGGGATTGGACAAAACTCTTCCCAAGGTACTAATTCATTCAGTTGAGAGAGCAGCGGTTTTTTCTCCTTTAGCTTTTTCTGACGGTTCTCTACATTCCAAGAACTTATTTAACCCATGTTTTTACCTTTCTTTTTTTCTTAATTATCTCATTAATTCACGGTATAGTCAATTAATAGAAGTGCCCTAAATGTGTATTGCGATAGGATTACTGTTCCTAACCTTTCTTCTCTGATATGTTATACTAAATGATGGCATTGTTCCAGTTGGTATGATAGTTTTGTAATTACATCTCGTTCTTGAGTTACTTTAATTTTAGCAATCACTTGGGCTGTAAATTCTGCACCTTCAATACAAGCAATATTTAGTATCTCACGCATTTCAAGGGATAAACGAGTAATACGCTCCTCAATAATTTCTTCAACTTTTGCTGGGAGCTTCTTCCAATTAAGCTGCTTAGATTCCTACCAAAATCCTTCTTCTTAGACTAAATCCCCTCGTTCTTGCATAGCGTGTAATAGTTCTGTTGTAAATAGAGCATGACCTCTAGTGCGGTCAAACAAAACTTTCCGAAAGGATGGACTAAGTTAAAAGCCTGTCCATGTTCCTCAGTTGTCCGATCGAGATCAATCCATATATCGCCATAAAGCCGTTTGATTTCGTTCAAGATTTGCTCTAGAGGATGCCGCTCACCATTCCGTCCTGCTGCCACATCACTGGGGCGATATAACCCAACAAACAAAACGCGACTATTTTTTAGCTCTCTAACCAGATAGAAAAAGAGGGTATTGGAAGAATTATCTACCCATTGAAGATCCTCTAGGATAATAACCGATGGACATTGTTCAGCTAAATTTCTGAGCAAAGCCGTATATTTTAGGAAAATTTGGGATTGCTCGATGTCGGCATGGCTTTTCTCTGCTGCCTTAGCGCGTTGTTCCAATTCTTCCAAATCTTCCAAGTCTTCTAAACCTTTAAGTAATCCCCCTTCTCTTGCACCGAAACGAGCCAGACCAGCCCAACATTGCCAGAATATTTCGGAAAGGAATATAGGGATTGCTAATTCCAGTTTGGGCATTGCAGTTGCCTCTAGTAAACAGTAAGTTGTCATCAAGGGATGCCGAATGCGCCAAAAATTCTTCAATCAGACGCGACTTCCCTGTTCCTGCGTCACCCTTGATAAAACAAACCTGAGTTTCACCGTTGAGTGCTTGGTGTTAGAGGTGGTTTCACACAAACGACGGAAAGAATATACATAAAAGAACGCAGAATATGCCGAGTTGGGAATCTTATACTATGCGATTTATAACCCTTTACAAAAAAGGAAACCCCAGCTAGAAGTCTATCAATTGAAAGGAGAAGAATATCAGCTTTTCCCAGGATAAGAACTCTTCTGGTTGCCAGAACTTTATTTAGGACTCGGTAGAGCAGAAGGAACCTATCAAGGGATAACTAGAGAATGGTTGTATTGGTATAATGATCAAGGAGAGCGCTATTTAACTCCAGAAGAGCAACTTTTATCAGCACGGCAACAAACTTTGCAAGCTCAAAGGCAAACTTTACAAGCCCAACAACAGGTTCATTAAGCCCAGCAGCAGGCTCGTGAAGCGCAAGAAAAAGTAGCAAAATGGGCTAAAAAACTGAGGGAATTGGGCATAGATCCCAGTCGCTTAGATGAGTAATGGATTATTTCGCCTGATTGTCTTTACTGGGGTGTCCGAATCGGGGAAATCGTCCTTAGTGATGGTATTTACTCGAATGCGCTATTTGTTACATTAACTAAAATCAACCATAACATAGCGTGACAACCATCCAGATTCGGCTAAAATAAGCTAGTGGTTAGGGTGAGGACGTGAACCCATGGCAGTTATCAACGGTATGCCCGGCAATAACTTCATTGTCGGAACCCCAGCAAGCGATCAAATTTTTCTCCTAGCTGGTAATGATACAGTATTTTCTCAGCAAGGGGGTGACCTGATTTTCGGGAATTTCGGCAATGACCTGTTATCTGGGAATGAGAATAACGACAGTATTTTCGGAGAACAGGGAACCGATATTCTGATTGGGAATCAGGATGATGATTTCATGAATGGGAATCAGGATAATGATACCCTCTATGGCGGTCAGGGGAATGATATCCTCTATGGCGGTCAAGGCAATGACCTGGTATCCGGAGACCGAGGAAATGATGTTCTCCATGGAGATTTAGGCGCGGATGTGCTGCTTGGTGATGGCGGCCAGGATATTTTTGTCATGGGTCGGCGTAATATATTTGGACAATCTCCTACCACTGGCGGCCCGTTAATTACAGATGCAGATATTGCCGTTGATTTTGAAGATGGACAAGATTTACTCGGTTTAGAACCGGGTTTAGCCTTTGAAAATCTGTTAATTACTGCTGGAACTGGGCCATTTACTGGCACGACTGTCATTCAAGATGCGGTAACCAGCAACTATCTGATGGTGCTCTCTGGGGTTAATCCGAATCAGATTACCGCAGCAGACTTTACTACGAACTTAAATCCCATCCCTGCGCCAACGCCAACCCCAACCCCAACCCCGACACCCACTCCGATTCCCCCTCCTCAACCGTCTACGATCTCGGTCGAAGCGACCACCAATATTGCCGTAGAAGGAGACCCAGCCACCAATGGTATTTTTACTCTCACCCGTACTGGAGGCTCTACTGCTGCTGCACTGACCGTTAACTATACAGTGCAGGGAACGGCTGCAAATGGCACACGCTACCAAATGCTCAACGAGAGTGTAACTATTCCGGCTGGAGCCACAACAGTGGAATTACCCGTTGTCCCGATTAATAATGATAGTCCTAATACGGTTGAGGATGTGACGATTACCCTCTCGAATAGTGGGTTTTATATCGTAGGAACTCCAAATACGGCTCAGGTGAAAATTCTGGATGATGATTGGGTATATGTGGATGATAACTGGGCAACTCTAGCCAATGGTACACCCGTTGACCCCGATGGAGATGGGCCGCTGACTGAGGGAGACGGGATTATTGGTATTAATGCCTTTGCTCAAATTCAGGGCGGGATTAATCGCGTCTCTACTACACCCACTGGTAGCTTGGTGCAAGTGCTACCAGGGATGTATATTCCTGGCCAGGTGATTAATATTAATAAACCCGTGCAATTGTTGGGGCCCAATGCCAATCAAGCGTTGGGTGCTACTCGCAACCCAGAAGCAACTATTGGAGGGGCAGGAGGGTTTGTGGAATTTGACCGCGCGGGATCTCCGGCTGGACCAATTATCATTAATGGATTCCAATTTACCAGTGACGGGATTGCTGAAACTCCGGTCATGAATTTGAGAGACCCTGGTAGTGAAGTGGTTATTCGTAGTAATACGTTTACAAATCTGATTGAAGATGGTATTTTCCGGTCTTTGAATTCGCCTAATCCTCAAGGGTTTGGTACGTTGACGGTTCAAGATAATTTGTTTGATGGGATTACAGGCAATGGAAAGCGGGCGATGTTTATCTATGAGGTAGATACAGTAAATATTATTAATAATGCGGTGAATAATGTGGGGAATGCTGGTGAAGATGCTCCAGGAATCTTGTTGGATACAATTGGTTCAGCCAATATTAGTGGTAATCGTTTGAATACAGTGCGCCAGCAGGGGATTCAAGTAGCTGGGGTGAGAGCCGGTGGCGGTACAGTAACTATTCAGAATAACCTGTTGGAAAATATTAATACAAATAATGGGGGCACAGATGGAGCGATTCGTCTGCGAGAGTCTCCGTTTGGAGCAACTTTGAGTAATGCAGGTAGTATTGTGGTTCGGGATAACCGGGTGATGGGTAGTAATAATGGGTTGGCCATTCGTCCGGGTACGAATTTGGGAACAGGAGACTTTTTGACGGTTACGAATAATGCGTTTGCCGTGAATGGCGGTACATTCTCAATTATCCATAATGGTACAGGGACATTAAATGCTGCGGGTAACTTTAGTGACATGATTGGCGGAACTGCACTGACAGTAGTCAATGTAGGTGGAACAAGTGCTGGTAGTGTGGTGCTTTAGGTGTATTTTTTTACTATCGTGAATTACCTGATCCCTATTTTAGCCGGGTCACGGTGTAGTGCCGTGACCGCTCTAATTTGGTGCATTAGAAAAAGAGGGATTCATATCAAGTCCGGAGAATCAATCAAAGTATAGCCGCGATTTCACGCCACCAATGAAAACGGGTCAAGTCTCGAATCAATGCCCTCTGGGTCAGTAACTTTCGGCAACGTTGGTATAAAACCTCTTCGAGTTCATCGAG